>DATNHU010000116.1:0-3339 GCA_035604795.1 Candidatus Limnocylindrales bacterium | reverse complement strand
TACTTCGATCAAATTGGGGAGGTAGATCATTCACATCCGGGGGCGCAGGTGCTGGGACGATCAGCAGCCTCATCATCTCAGTGCGGGCTCAGGCTCAGCAGACCTGGGATCAGGCGCGCCTTGAATCGAAGGCGACGCTTGATGCTGCCAAAGCCAGCATCGGCCAGTTAGCGAATCTGCCCGGCAGGTGGCCCATCCTCGCCGCGGCGGGGGGTGGGGCTTTTGACACTGGCTCTTTGCACTTCAGTTTTTTTGTTCAATTTAAAGCAACATCATCAATCCGAGCTAATCCTTCGTCTCCCTTGGCATAATGCGAATAGATGCCCCATGGCCACCCCTTCGGACTCCGTACCAGCCTCCGCTTCATGGAATTGAAGTGCATGTACTGTAGCTTCTCGATCTTCTTCATGTGACTCTACACAATGAAGTCGTGGATCCTTCGCTGCCAGAATTGGCGGGGTGTACCTTCGCTTTCGCCGAAGGGAAGCCGGATCTGCGCCATCCTAGAGGGCGGCAGCGCCTTGGTTCGTGGGACGGTGGGCGCGGCCCGCTGCTACGTCAACAGACTTCATCGAGCAGGGTGCAAACGATTCAACTGCAGTCAGAAAAAGATTCAACAGCAGTCACAAAGAATCAACAAGAATCAAAATCGCTATTTGCCGGTGATCTTTGAGTAGCGGGCTTGCTGTTTCAGGATGTCGCGCGGATAGGAAATATCCACGCCGTCCACTTTGCCATCGGCGGATTTGTGGAGAGTCAGGTCGGGATTGATGCCAACCCAATAGGTGGGGAGGTCGAGAGTCTTATAGCGGGCGACAACCTGATCGCGCCAGGCGGTGTTGAAGTGGATGCCGTATTTGGAGATGAGCGCCTTGGCGGCGTCGTAGTCGCCTTCGGCCTTGATGCGCATCAACTCGGAGAGCAGCATGCCCACGCCTTGGCGCATTTTGGCGTAGTCGGTGACCGCGAGATAGACCTTGCCATTGCGCTCGAGGGGCTGAATGGCGCCAGTTTTTTCGCGGATGAAGTTGACGATGAGCTGAGTGCCGCGGCGATGGTCTTCCTCGATGGTGTCGCCGGTGGGGACTTCGCGGAGCTGGACGAGAGCGGCGCGGGCTTCACTGTCGTAGGCGGCCCGGGCGACGTCGTCGCTGGGCATGACTCCCATTTCAATCAACTTTGGATCGAAAAAATTCCAGAGGGCCATGAGGTCAGCGCGAGTTTCCTCCAGCGTGGAATAATATTCCTTCAAATAGGAGGCCGGCTCCCTGGTGAGTTTGGGGCTGAGCTTGCCGGAACCATGGCCGATGACTTCGTGCATGGCGGTGAAAAGATTTTCGGGGAGATCGCCATACTTGCGCGCGCGCTCCGCTTCTTCGGGTGAGGCGGCGAATTCGGCGGAAACTTTGCTGCCGGGTGCGTCATTAAGCGCGCGGATGGAACCGGTGAAGATGAAACTCTTGGAGCCATATTTTTCGTGGATTTCGTCTTCGTTGGGGAGATTGTCGCCGATAGTGTCCACATTGAAGTCGCCGGTTTCGATGAGGGCTTCGACGGCGTTAACAACCGGAGGATTTGGATTGGGATTCTTGTACTTTGCGTCCCAGGGCGCGCGCTGCTCAAAATAAGCGGCGTTGGCGGCGAAGCCGGACATCATTTTGTTGAGCTGGGCGTCCACGATGGTGACGAAACCCTGGATGGCTCCCTTTTGGCCGCGAGCGTCCTTGTAAACTTCCACGAAGCCGTTGGAGAAATCGGGATTGGAGTTGTCGCCGACCCAGTCGGTGCCGCATTGGATCCAGTCGGCGCGACTGCCGGTCTGGTAATAGCGGATGAGGTCGAGAATAACTTTCTTCTGCTTCTCCGGGGCGTAGGGCAACGCGTGCTGGAGATTTGCAATAGCGAGGCGGAGCTCCTTGGAGTACAAACCTGCGGGAATTTTGCCGTCCGGCGTGCCCGTGCGGTAAACCTCTTCCACCAATTTGCCGTTTTTCCTGGAGAGGCGAGAGTTCAGGGCGTAGTGCTCGGTGAATCCTGCCAAGTTCTTGAGTGTGACCCCGGAATAATAATTATTGCCGCTGGCTTGCAACGGGTCGGCGCCATCCGCGGGATTTTTTACCGTGAGCATGGGCTGATAATTCGGATCAAACATGGGCTTTTCGAGGGTCTTGAGGTCACGCTCGATGGCGGCGGGGGAGCTGAGAGCGGCGCCATTCTTCAGAGCCCGCTCGGCGGCGGCTTGCAATTCTGCGTAAGTGAATTCCGGCAGACATTTGCGCGAGGTGAATGAGTTGTGATTGCCGTGGTTGCCGAGAAAAAGCATGGTGTAGTCGGTGAGGTGCTTAAGGACGACGGGGTCAATGCCCTTGGAGTGGGTGACCACGGACTGGAGAAGATATTTTTCGCGCAGGCCGTAACTGGAATTCTGGTCGTAAACGATGGGGTCCACGGCGACAGCGGCCATGTAAAGCCAGTAGGCGTCGAGTTTCTGGTCGAGAGTCAGGGAGTTGAAGCTTTCCGCGGTGACCTGGATGAAGCCGGTGTCGCCGACGCGTGCGACCAGGCTGGGTTGCCCTGCTGGAGGAAGCACCGCTGTGGAGAAGGCGTTTGAATCACCCAAGAGATTTGGGTGAACCGCGAGGGCGAGAAGAAACAAAGATAGTGCTGCAAGCAAAAACCTGGGACGCATGGGACGCACCTCAAAAGATCATGTATTTGTCGGAAACCAATTTACAACTGTCTGCATGGAATGATGAAGAAGAAAATCCGGCGTAGTTGAGTGAAGCGAAATGATGGAAAACGGGGGCGACCCGATGGAGCCGCCCCCGCGATTGACCTAGGCCGCGGCGTGCGCCGCGGTTGGTCCTGAATCAAAGCGACGAGATTAGAAGATAAACGTCGCTCCGACCTGGAGGATCCGTGGCGTTGACTGGGTGCTGGAGATTTGCCCGAAGGTTGTGCTGTTAATGTTCTGATCTCCGATGAAAAACGTTGGATGGTTCAGGACATTGAACGCCTGGCCCTTCAGTTCAACCTTCATTCGCTCGGTAATCGGAATTGTCTTGGATAAGGCAAAGTCCATATTGAAGTACGTAGGACCATCGAAGATATTCCGTGCCAAGTTTCCTACCTGTCCCGGGCCCGGGTTGCAGAAACCGTTCGCAACCAACGGCGTGCACGTCAACCCATCCGCGCCGGCACCCAAGCCGGTATTTGGATCAACGAAGGCCGGGTTGATGAGCAAGACCTCCCCAGCAAACGGCCCTGTAGTGTTGATCGAATTCTGCAAGGAAGTTGAAATTTGGGAAACTGTGAGACCCGATACCGCTGTCTCGTTCC
>DATNHU010000115.1:0-4748 GCA_035604795.1 Candidatus Limnocylindrales bacterium | reverse complement strand
CCCGCCAACTCATCTGCTTCCGGTTCACATAGCGAATCAACCGCTGCTTGCTGGTCGTGTTTTCCTGGCTCATGTGCCCAACATAGACGCCTTCCCAAAATTTTCAAGAAGAAATTTCAAAGAGGTTTTTTCACAGCTTCTGCGGCTCTGCGGTGAGGTCTGAGGTTTTTGAATTAATCGTCAAATACCTTTACCTAGGAGAATTTCGGGAGACAATTACGTTGCAGGGTCGCGGCGCTTTACTTCGGCCACCAATCGCCCGCGTGCTAGACGCACGGCAATCGCATCCCCGGCCGCGACCTGCTCGGCATTGCGCACCACTTTCCCCGCCGCGTCGTACACAATTGCGTAGCCTCGGTCGAGCACCCGCAACGGGCTGCGCTCCTCGAGTTGCAGCACCAACCGCTCAAATGTCTGCCGCTTGGCCACCAGAAAGCGATCCATCCGCTGACGCAGATTGCCGGCGTTGTGCTCCGTCCGCAAACGCATGGCCGCCAGCCGGGCGCGTAAATCAAATGCCACGACGCGCGCGCGCGCTTCTATGAAACGAGTGCGTAAGAGTTCAAGTTTTTCCCGGAGTGCGTCGCCTAATCGCAGGGAAAGCTCGTCCGCGCGCTGGCGATAATCGCGGACCAGATCTTCCGGGCGGCGAAAGGCACGACTCGCAATCAACTCTTGCAGCCGGTGGCGCTTATCCAGGATGAAAAACCGCGCGTGTTCGGCCATGGTGGCCAGCAATTGTTGAATGTGGCGGTCGAACGCTTCGCGCGGCTGCAACACTATTTCCGCGGCGGCCGATGGCGTTGATGCACGAACATCGGCGACAAAGTCCGCGATCGTGAAATCTGTTTCGTGGCCCACCGCGGAAACTACGGGGATATTTGAGGCGGCGATGGCGCGGGCAACTTTCTCTTCGTTGAAGGCCCACAAATCTTCCAGCGATCCGCCGCCGCGAGCCAGAATCAAAACGTCGGCGGCATGGCGCGTGCTGAAAAAGCTGAGCGCTCCAGCGATATCTTCGGCGGCGCCTTCCCCCTGCACGCGCACGGGATAAATCATCACCCGCACGTTGGGAAACCTGCGGCGGAGGATGCGTAAGATATCGCGCAGCGCCGCCGCGCGTGGGGAGGTGATGACACCGATGCGCATTGGCAGCATCGGGAGCGGCTTCTTCCGCACGGGATCGAAAAGCCCTTCCGCTTCCAGTTTTTTCTTTAGTTGCTCGAAGGCCAGTTGTAACGCGCCCAGTCCGACCGGCTCGATATTCTCGACGTAGATCTGATACTCGCCGCGTGTTTCGTAAACGCTGATGGACCCGCGCACTCGCACCTTCAATCCGTCTTCGGGACGGAACTTCAGGCGCATGGCCACATTGCGAAAGCAAACACAACGCACCTGTGCCGCCGCGTCCTTCAAAGTGAAATAGAGGTGCCCGGATTGGGCTTCGCGGTAATTCGAGATTTCGCCTTCCACCCAAACGCCCGTGAACGCCGCGGTGAGCAATTCGCGGATGCGCGCCGTCAGTTCGCTGACCGTCCAGACCTT
This sequence comes from Candidatus Limnocylindrales bacterium, assembly GCA_035604795.1. GTDB lineage: Bacteria > Acidobacteriota > Terriglobia > Acidiferrales > UBA7541 > DASTCZ01. The sequence continues at coordinate 3,203 of DATNHU010000115.1, read as the reverse complement.
GCGCTCGGGGATCAAATTGAATTGAAGTTGCGACACGCGATTTTCCTTTGCGTCTTTCTTTAACGGCGGAAATGCGAGACCAGCCAGAACACCGCGGAAAGAATAACGCTTAAAACAATGCAGGTCACGATCGGGAAATAAACCGCTCCGTGCTTGCCCTGCCAGGCGATGTCGCCGGGCAATCTGCCCAATCGAAATGGTAATCTGCCACCGTAGAAGAGAAGCGCGCCTATGACGAGCAGTATGCCACCAAGAAGCAGAAGCGTCCGCCCGATTTCGCGCACCGGGTCCATGTCCGTTAGAACCAAAAACGTTTAGAGCAATTCGTGGCCGGAGAAAAAATAGCCAATCTCAAATGCCGCTGTTTCCGGAGCGTCCGATCCGTGGGTGCAATTGAACTGGATGCTGGTGCCGAGATCGCGGCGAATCGTGCCCGGCGCGGCCTTGGCGGGGTCGGTGGCGCCCATCGTTTCGCGCCATTTGGAAATGGCGCCCTGCGCTTCAAGAACGATCACGATTGCTTTGCCGGAGCTCATGAACTCTGTAAGCTCGTCAAAAAATGGACGTGCTTTGTGGACAGCGTAAAAACCCTCCGCTTCCGACTTGCTGAGCCGAACCGATTTAATCGCAACAATTGAGAACCCGGCCTTGTGAATGCGCGACAGGATCTCCCCTTGCTTCCCGTTTTTCACTGCGTCGGGCTTGATGATTGCAAGTGTTCGCTCAACCGCCACAATTCCCTCCTGGTGTGAATGCAAATGGAACTCGTTGCTACCTTTTCTTTCGTGGTTTTGGTTTGCGCTTGGCGTTTTTCTTCGCCGGCTTGGCCACTTTTCTTCCGTGCGACTTGCCGCCAAGCGTTCTTGCTAACGTGTGTCCAATTTCTGCCGGGCTTTGCACCGTGTGAATTCCCGCCGCCTGCATCGCCGCGTACTTTTCCTTTGCCGTGCCCTGCCCGCCGCTGATGATCGCTCCGGCGTGCCCCATCCGGCGTCCCGGGGGCGCGGTTTGCCCGGCGATGAAACCCACCACCGGCTTTTTCACATGCGCACGAATAAATTCCGCGGCTTTTTCTTCGGCGCTGCCGCCAATTTCACCAATCATCACGATGGCGTCGGTTTCCGGGTCGTCGTTGAACAAGCGAATCGCATCCAAAAAATTCGTGCCGATGATTGGGTCACCACCAATCCCAATGCAAGTGGATTGCCCGATGCCCAACCGGGTCAACTGGTCCACCGCTTCGTAGGTCAAGGTGCCGCTGCGGCTCACCAATCCAACCCGCCCTTGCTTGTGAATGCGCCCGGGCATGATTCCAATTTTGCATTGGCCGGGCGAAATGATTCCCGGGCAGTTGGGCCCAATCAGACGCGTCACGCCGCCGCGTAGCACCGCCCACACGCGCACCATGTCGAGCACCGGAATCCCTTCGGTAATGCAAACCACCAGCGGCAACTTGGAATCGGCACCTTCCAGAATTGCATCGGCCGCAAACGGAGGCGGCACGAAAATCACCGAGGCATTCGCTCCCGTCGCTTTCACTGCATCCGCGACGGTGTTAAAAACGGGCAGGCCCATGTGTTTCGTCCCGCCCTTGCCCGGTGTAACGCCGCCCACCACTTTCGTGCCGTACTCGAGCATCTGCTCGGCGTGGAAACTGCCTTCTCGCCCGGTGAGACCCTGCACAATCACGCGCGTTTTTTCATTCACCAGAATACTCATCGCGCACCTCTCGCGAGAGCAACAATTTTTTCCGCGCCGTCCTTCATTCCATCAGCAATAGTGAAGTTCAATTTTGATTCGCTCAAAATCTTTTTTCCCAGCTCGACGTTCGTGCCCTCCATCCGTATAACAATGGGTACCGCGATTCCCAGTTCCCGTGCGGCCGCAACAACGCCGGTCGCCAGCACATCGCACCGCAAAATTCCACCAAAAATATTGATGAATACGCCTCTTACTTCAGCATCACTGATTAGGATGCGGAATGCATTCTTCACCTGCTCGGCGCTCGCTCCACCCCCGACGTCGAGAAAATTGGCGGGAGATCCGCCGGCCAGTTTGATGATGTCCATGGTTGCCATGGCCAATCCCGCGCCGTTGACCATGCAGCCGACGGCGCCATCGAGCTTGATGTAATTCAGATTGAATTTTGAGGCCTCCACTTCCAGCGGATCCTCTTCGTCCAAGTCGCGCAATTCCTTCAGCTCCGGATGGCGATAGAGCGCACTGTCATCGAAGGTCATCTTCGCGTCAAGCGCCACCAGTTTTCCATCACCGGTCACGATAAGCGGATTAATTTCAGCTAACGAGGCGTCGGTTTCCATCATGGCGCGATAGAGCGCTTTGAAAAATGGAAATGCCGCAGCAACCGAATCGCCGCTCAGCCCCAATCCAAATGCGAGCTTGCGGGCCTGGTAAGGCTGCAAGCCGGCAATGGGACTGATAGTCTCGCGCAAAATTGCGGTGGGGTCCTTGTGCGCGACCTCTTCAATTTCCATCCCGCCGGCCGCGCTCACCATCAGCACCGGCGCAGCTACAGCGCGATCTATTACCACCCCCAGATAAAGTTCGCGCTGGATGTCCAGCCCTTCTTCAATCAATAACCGCTTGACGATTTTTCCGCCTGGACCGGTTTGAGGGGTGACCAGATTCATTCCGAGAATATCCTTGGCAAGCCTGGCTGCCTCTTCCGGCGATTTGGCCAGCTTCACGCCGCCCGCCTTGCCCCGTCCCCCCGCATGGATTTGCGCCTTCACTACGACCACCCTTGTGCCCAGCTTTTCCGCCGCGGCGCGCGCTTCTTCCGCCTTGAACACCACAATGCCGCGCGGCACCGGTACCCCGAATTTCGCCAGGATTGCTTTGGCCTGATATTCGTGAATCTTCATCGTGCTCCTATCAATGCTAAAATCTTCACGCTCGCAAAGTATTTGAGTTTACTTGGAAGATTGCCATGCAGCAAGGAGGCCCCGCTTTGGCGCTGGAAATGAAGGTTCGATGCATGCATTGCGAACGGCCGCTGGCGCCCAACGGTGAGGCGTTTATCTGCTCGCATGAATGCACCTTTTGCCGCCAATGCACAGAGAATTTCAAACACGAATGCCCGAATTGCGGAGGCGAATTGGTGGCCCGCCCCCGCCGAAAAACCGCGAGCACACCATGAAACTGGAATCGCATCTGACCACAATCGAGGCTGGAAAGCACCT
>DATNHU010000114.1:0-3077 GCA_035604795.1 Candidatus Limnocylindrales bacterium | reverse complement strand
CCGCCGCCATTTTCCTGGACAGGCTGGCTGGAATATTCTTTCGCTCCATCGTTGCGCGAAGGTGTTGGGGGCCGAGCAAGACATCTCCAAATTTGAGGGCATACCTCTTCAGCAGCCGCTCAATCGGCGGCTCAATGATTGTGAAGCTCGAGCGTGGGAGGATGACCGGCGCGCGCTGGAGCAGCCGCTGGTACAGCACCCGATTTTGAGCGAAATAAGCAATTTCAGCAGGGCCGGCGATGTAGACGGCCGTCGGCAATAAGGTGTCCTGGACGACTGGCCGCAGCAGAGAATTGGGACTGAATTCTTCAGGGTGTGCCTCGATGGCCGCGCGCAGTTCGGTGGCCGAGTATTCCTGGATGCCTGCTATGAACCCGCCGTTACGCGAGCGCAGAGCAATGCGCTTTCCCCCCACGGTGGCAAAAAGCAGCGTCGAGCGCTCGGTAACTTTGACTTGCGCGTGGTAGCCGGCTTTTTCGAGACGCTTGTCCTGTGCCAGTAACGCCGCGGTCAATTCGCCATGCTCTTCCAGGGCCCGGCGCATCAGCGGCGCTGCCAACCTGTACAGTTTCGCATCCATCGGATCGAGAAGGATCAGCCCCTGCTTCCCAAATAACGCCATCATCAATTTTGCGAAGGCAGTCCCGAAGGTTTCATTTGGCCGGTACGCCGTCGAGAGTATCTCGCCGATTTCATCCGCAGACGCGCCACCAAGTGCTTCCACGGCGCGCGCCACAAGAGTGGTAATTTCTGGCCCGAACGCGATTCTCCCTACACTTGGTCCTTCGGCATTGGTGGCCGACGGTTCGCCGCTTGCTCCAAACCACTCGATACGGTCCAGCCCGCTTTCACCCGGCCAGACCACATGATTCACTTCGTCCAAATCATGGTCTTCACTCGCCATCCAGAAAATCGGGACGGCGGCGATTCCCTCTTTTCGGAGCTGAGCGGCCACTTTCAAGGCTGAAAGCGCCTTGTAAAACGTATAAGCAGGCCCGCCAAACAGTCCGACCTGTTGGCCAGTTACGATTGCCACCGCACCGCGTTTCAATTGATCCAAATTACGCGCAATCGATTCTGGAAGAGCGTTTCCGGCAAACTCACTGTTTTGGGCTCGCAAAATCTCAGTTACGGTTGCACGCATTTCGCCAGGGAATCTCGCGTTTCCCTGTTTCAATTCCCGAACTGCACGCCGAACCCCTGATAGCGAGGGCTGGTGTTCATAAAAGTCCGATAGTTTCTTGGGACTGGAAAGGAATGTGGAATAGAGTCGACTAAGGCGTGGCAATTCGGCGGGCTTTAGACAGTCATGCTCCATGGGGGAATCCATAATAGACGTCGAACGCAACTCCGGCAAATCGCTGGGGTTAGCAATATGGCCCCCTCAGTAGATGCTATCAAGGCGCCACTGGACGCACCGGTGACAACGAATATGGGAACGAGGTAGACTATTCACCCATGAGGTACTTTTCGATTTCTGGTAAGACGGCGGTTGTCACTTCCGTCGCGATTGCCATCCTGGTCCTCACCACGCGCGGGGCCAGTCAATCGCCAGTCCAGCAGCCGCCACCAGCGCAAGGGAAAACGGCCCCGGCGCCTCTGAAGGTCTCCACACGAATAGTGCAGGTCAACGTGATTGCGCAGGATGGAAACGGCCACTCGATCACCGGGCTAACACAGGAGGATTTCACTCTTTTGGATCAGGGCCAGCCGCAGCAGATCGCCTTTTTCTCGCAAGAAGAGACCACCGCGTCCGCGGGGGTGACCCCAGCGGCGGCTCCGCCGCCGAACACATTTTCCAATCGTTTCACGGAGAAGGCCGGGTCTCCCACTAGCGCAACCGTAATCCTGCTGGATGGATTGAATACTCATTCCATTGACATGTCCAACGCGCGCAAACAAGTCGCGGGATTCCTCAGCCAGATTCAGCCACAGGACCGTGTCGCGCTATATTTGCTCTCATCGAATCTCACGATTCTTCATGACTTCACTCAAGATTCCAGCGCCTTGTTGCGAGCGCTGGAACACAGCAAGAACCCGGAAAACAGCAAGATCAGCGCCACAGAGCCGGAGCCTGCCGATACAGGAAACGCTGATTTTGACACTGCGATCACGGCTGCGGATGCCCGAACCGTAGAGTTTTACATGAACGACCGCGTGGAGCAGACGGCACTGGCAATCAAGACGATTGCCGATCACCTTCTGGGCCTTCCGGGCCGGAAGAACTTGATTTGGGTTTCGTCCAGTTTTCCGATCAACATCATCAGCGGCGATCTGACCATTGAGAACGTATCTTACGTCAGCCAAATCGAGGATGCCGCCCGCTCTTTGAATAATGCAAACGTGGCGATTTATCCGGTGGATGCCCGCGGGCTGATTACGGGCGCGCTGGGCTTTCATCCGGATACGGTCAGGAGAAATGGTTTGCGCGGCGCACCGGGGGGCACGTCTCCCGCGTCGAGCGATTTCGACACCATGACCACTTTGGCGGATCGCACCGGCGGACGGGCGTACTTCAATACCAATGACATACAGGGCGCGGTTCGCAAGGCCATTGACGACTCACGTCTGACCTATGTGTTGGGCTATTACCCCTCCAACGCAAACTGGGACGGAAAATTCCATGAAATAAAAGTTCAAGTCAAGAAATCCGGAGTGCATCTGCATTTCCGGCACGGATATTACGCGCTGGTGGACGCGAATTCGACGCCCCAGGAAAAAGCACAGCTGATGTCCGATGCAGCTTGGAGCCCGCTGGAATCCACAGCGCTGGGCCTGACTGTGCAAGTTCAGCCGATAGAAGCCGAGGGGGCTCACCAACTCAAGGCGCTGGTTCGCGTCAAGATGCGGGAGTTGCGATTTGAGCAGATCGGCGACAACTGGACGGACAGTCTGGAAGTCGAATGGGTTTTGGTCGGAAATACGGGAAAGTCGCTGGGCACCATATCCAAGACGAGACCGCTGAGCTATGCGCAGGTGACCTATGAGTCGGCATCCCCCAAAGACGTTGCCTTCATGGACGTGATGAAAATCATGGACGGCGCAGTGGAATTGCGTCTGGTGATGCGCGACACCGG
>DATNHU010000113.1:0-6114 GCA_035604795.1 Candidatus Limnocylindrales bacterium | reverse complement strand
AGGGTCCTGGAAATTGCGCGGAAGGCGAGCCAGAGCAATCAACTCGACGCGATTTCCTGCGCGCAAAGCGGGCAATCCTCCAAGTGATTCACCAAAATAACTCGCTCGCAATCCGCCGGAAACAGGAATGCTCTGACCAAGTGCCTCGACGGCCTCGAGATCAACATCGAACCGCGCGCCCCAGGGAAGCCGCTCCGTGTTTTCTCTTAAAACGCCACGCCATCGCAAGGGCTGGCTTGCGTCCAATAGTTGGGACTCGATGAGATCGGAAACGAGATTAGACGGGCGGCTGTGATGTTCAACTGTGATTGCGAGAGCTCCAAGCGCAACCCAACCGGCCATTGCAGCCGCTAGGGCCAATCTATCTGCGCGAGTAGTCCAAAGGAGCACTCCAATCACGAACGCAAGCGCTGCAAATCCAGTGACGCCCCACAGCGGAAAGGGGTGCAGTGCGGCGGTCAATATTCCGACGGAAAAGAGAGGGAAAACCAGAAGCCCGGGTACCTTCATCCAAGGCGCTGGAGCCTTACGAGCGCCTCAATATGATACGTCTCCGGAAATATATCGTAAACAGTAATATCACCTATCCGGTATCGCGAGCCCGTCCCGCCCCCCCCGGCTGTCAGTGCCGCCAGATCGCGGGCAAGAGTTGCAGGATCGCAGGAAAGATAGGTGATGTGAGGGGGCGCAAGCTCGCGTAGCCGCTGAATTGCGGCAGCAGTCACGCCTGCTCGCGGTGGATCGAGGACCACAAAATCCGGCGACTCCTTCTGGCGCGCCAGAAATGATTCGGTGTCGGCGTGTCGACCGCGAATACTCGGTTGGGTTTTCACATTCACTTCCAGATCGCGCGATGTCGCAATATCTCCTTCCACTGCAATCACACGCTCAAACCGCTTTGCCAACGGAATGGAGAACAGTCCTACCCCCGCAAAAAGGTCCAATGCCAATCCGCCCCCGCTGACGTAGTCGTTTTTTTCGGTCACTACCGATCGAACCAGTTCCTCAACCAAAAAACGGTTGACCTGAAAAAAGGAAAGATGACCTACACGAAAACTAACCCCTTCTGTGTGGTATTCGAGGTAGCCAGGGCCAAACAACTCGAAATGTTCGGCGGTTTCGTCTTGAATCAAAATTGATTCGATGCCGGGAACGATTTCGCGGAGACGTTCGGAGATCGCGAGTGATTTCATTCCGCTTTTCGCCACGCTGACATTGAGCAGCATCTTGTCACCGGACGCGTTGGAGAAGGATTCGATGGCTCCGATCCCCCCTGGTATTCTTCCTTGCTCGCAGGCTGCGCCCAAAGCCGCTAGAACCGACTCAAGCTGAGGCATCAGGATTGGACATGCCTTCGTGGGTGCAAGGATTGAGGATGCGGGCTTGAAATAGCCTATGGCGGAACGCGGCGGATCACCAATCAGGCGTATCGCCCACTGTGCGCGGTTTCTGTAACCAAATGGAGGTGAGGCAATTGCCTTGATTTCGCCCGGCCATTCGATCTTGCCGATGCGCGCCAGGGTCTCACGGAGAATTTCTGTTTTAAACTTTAATTGTTGGTCGTAAGGAATGTGCTGATAGTGGCACCCGCCGCATATTCCAAACTCAGGGCATGGAGCGGCGACCCGATCCGGAGAAGGTTCAAGGATTTGGTCTATTCGTCCACGGATGAATTTCTTGCGTTCCTCAAGTGGCACAACGCGGACAAGTTCTCCCGGCATTGTGTACGGGACAAAAACTGTGTGGCTCTTATGATGGGATAGCCCATCGCCGCCATAAACAAGTTTTTCGATTCGCGCGTCAAAAGGAGCAGTCATTCGCTAAATTTCCGATCGGTGCAAAGAGACTTAATTCAGATAGAACAGGCTTAGGCGCGGAAGTCCGTGTGACTCGAAAAGCCGCTTCTGTGTGTAACGCCGCTCGAGGTCGCTCAACTGCGCAGCAGTCATCTTACGCCGATATGGCGCGAGTTGCCGGTCCAGTTCGCGGCGAATGTCGAGAAGCAGGCCTTCGCTGGCCAGGGAGGAAAGCGAGGAGGACAGCTTTTCTTCGAGGATGGTTAGCCGCCGCTCCAAGTCTTCGAGATCGAGTTCCGCAGGGGAATCAAGAAGCGGGAGCAACACTGCGAGTTTTTCTCCGATTTCGCGCACGCGCAAGGCCAAGTCGGGTTGACCTTCGGCTAATTTTGTGGCCGACTCAGAAAGGCGCTCCACATTCCGCATGAAAAAACGCTTCAGTTCATCGCGGGTGAATTGTTCGCTGGCTGGACGCGAAGCCCCCGGCGAGGGCTCAGTTCCCGCCGCGGCTTCTTTTATTTCATCGGCGGCTTCTAAAACAGCTTCCACGCAATAAGCCAGGCTCTTCAACTGGCGTCCGGCTTGACCGCGGCGCGATCGCTGATAACTTTCAAAAGCGCGGTCAATTCCTTTCAACACAGCCGCGATAGGGACGTCCGCCTTCTGCCAGGTCTCGAGAATTGCCCAGTCAAGCGGAGACACCAGCAAATGCGCGCCGCGCTTGCGCCAGAAATACTCTTCGATTTCGGTGAAGTAGTTGAAATAGTTGAATGTTTCCATTGCCCGAGGCGAATTGCCCTGAGAAGGGGCAGCAGTGGATCCAGGCCGCGAATCCACGTTCATTCTCGCGGCTTTCGGGACGGAACCGCTTGCGGGCCGGATCTGGGCCTTGCTGCGCTGGCCTGCTCGGGACGGCCCGCGATGCCCAGTGAGCCAGTCTCGGGAGATTTTGCATTGCGCTCCCAAATGATGCGAAGGCCTTCGAGCGTGAGGAATTCATCCACATGTTGAATGTGCTTTGACCCGCGCGCGACCAATGGCGCTTGACCGCCGGTGGCCACGACTTTTGTCTCCGCGCCGAGGGCGGCTTTCATGCGCGTGAGAATTCCATCCACCATGTCAACATAGCCGTAATAGAGGCCGGACTGGAGCGATGCCACAGTGTTGGTGCCGATGATTTTGCCGGGGTCGCGGATTTCCACGCGGAACAGCCGCGCGGCCCGCGAAAACAGTGCCTCCGCCGAAATTCCGATCCCCGGCGCCAGAACTCCGCCCAGATATTCTCCACGCACGGATATGGCGTCAAAATTAATTGCCGTGCCGAAGTCCACGGCGATGCACGGCCCGCCATATTTCTCAAATGCAGCAACGCTATTCACGATGCGGTCGGCGCCAACCTCCTGCGGATTGTCGTAGTGAACGGGCATTCCAGTGCGAACGCCAGGCTCAACAAAAAGCGCTTCATGGCCGAAATATCGCCGCGATGTCTCGGCCAGAGTACTGTTGAGCGGGGGCACAACGGAGCTGATGATCACTCCACTTAGGGATCCGCTTTCAATACCTGCAAGCGTAAGTAGATTCCGGGTTAGGATCCCGTATTCGTCCACGGTCTGATCGCGTGCGGTGGTGAGGCGCCAGTGGGCTATAAGCTCCGAGCCGCGAAACACACCGAGCACTGTGTTGGTGTTCCCGACGTCAATGGTGAGCAGCATCGGAAGCCTCGGAGATGTCCGCAGCTAAAATTGTTTCAGTGCGGCCGTCGTCGCGCGTTACGCGCAGCAACCCACTGGCATCGAGTCCCGCTGTGGTGCCAATAAATGTTTCCTGGCCGCTGGCCACGCGGATGCGGCGTCCCTGAGCATAACTGGAAACTGCGGTGAAGCGCGCAATGATCGGCGCGGGGCCCTCGCTGATGAGTTGATTGTAGTAGGTCTCAAACCGTCGTAGCAACCCCACGGCAATTTCAATCCTCGGTTGGACGGTGCCGGTTTCGATTCGCAGGGAAGTGGCAATAGATGAAATCTCTGCCGGCATCTTGGCGTGGTTTACGTTGATGCCGATTCCCACCACCACAAACTTGATGCGATCCGGCTCGGCGAACATTTCTGTCAATATCCCTGAGATTTTTTTCCCGTTCACCAGAATGTCGTTTGGCCAGCGGATGTCCGGTTTAAGCCCGGACTGTTCAGCGACGGCGTCATAAACGGCAAGACCACCCACAAGAGTAAGTGCCGGGGCCTGCACAGGAGTCAAAGCTGGCCGCAGCAGAATGCTGAGATAGATGCCGCTGCCTTTTTCCGAATGCCATGCGCGGCCGGAGCGGCCGCGGCCCGCAGTTTGCTCCTCGGCAATTACCAGAGTGCCGTGTGGATCGCCCTGCTGACCAGCCTCGAGAGCTACGCGGTTGGTGGAATCCACTTTGAAAAAATGGAGGATGCGCTTGGGGAAAGACGTGCCGGTCAATTGACGACGAAGCAGGTCGGGTACAAGCACATCCGGAACGCGTTCGATATGGTATCCGCTATTGGGATGGCCTTTTACTCGCACGCCCAATTCGCGGAGGCGAGTGATCCAGCGCCACACAGTCGATCGCGTAACGCCAATTTCCTTGGCGATTTTTTCGCCGCTGATGACCAGCATGGGATTGTCTGAAAGCAGGGCCAGCAAAGCGATCAGTTGCTTCTCGGTCGTACCTGGAGTGGGGCGCGGATTGAGTTTCGCAGGCATTGAGTAAAAGGTGGTGCGGGTTACCCGTGTTGCTCGAAGGGCATCATGCAGTCGCAGAGCCCCCCGCCGAATTCTCGATCTGAGCGATGCGCTCAAGAGCTTTGCGAAGTTCCACTTGACGCTCGCCAAGCGTGGCTTTCAGGCCGGTCACGATATCAGCGGGCGCGCGGCTGAGAAAGGTCTCATTGTTCAGCTGCCTTTCCTTTGAGGCGATGTCCTTCTCCAGGCGTTCTTTTTCCCGGCGCAGACGGGCCATTTCTGCTGGGATATTTACGGTTTCCGTCGAAATAATGCGGATCTCGAATTGCGCAGCAGAGCGAACTTGCCCGCCCTCAGTGTTCAGTGGAGCCGTCGCAAAAGTTACTTCCGAAAGAATCGCGAGGCGGCACAAGGGATCGATCTGATCCTCAATTAGTTTGCGCTTGGCCGGATCGCTGATAAACAACTCGGTGGTGACTTTTCGTTTGGGATCGAGCTTCAGATCCGCGCGAAGCCCTCGAGACACTCCGGTGATTTCCTGTATCAGTGCAACGTCGGTTTCAGCGGCTTCATCGAGCCAGGCTGCCGGAGTCTCAGGGAACCGCGCTAGTGCAATTGACCGTGCACCAGCGGGCTGCGGCAATTGGTGCCAAAGCTCTTCCGTCAAAAATGGCATGAACGGATGCAGAAGGCGAAGAGCCGCTTCATAGACGGCGAAAATGTTCCGCCAGGCGGCACGAGCGGCCTCGCGATCCTCGGAATTCAGACGCGGCTTGCACCACTCAATGTACCAGTCACAGAAATCTCCCCAAAAGAAATGGTAGATCTCATGAGCCGCTTCGTGGAAGCGGAACTCCCGCAGAGCTTGACTAACCTTGGGGACGACTCGCGCCAATCGCGAGAAAATCCATCGATCCACGAGAGGCAATTCCGCGCCCGCGCGGTGCGGAGCGGAATTGCGTGATGCGGGCGACGCAAGATCATCGATTGTGTCTCCTTCCGTCTCGAATTTGTCGAGATTCACGTAAAGGAAACGCGCGGCATTCCAGATCTTATTGGCGAAGGCGCGATACCCGAGAACGCCTTCCTCACTGAGCGAGATGTCGCTCCCAGGAGCGGCCTTGATGGCCAGTGTGAAGCGCAGGGCGTCGGTGCCATACTTTTCGATCCAATCGAGTGGGTCGACCACATTTCCGCGCATCTTGGACATTTTCTGCCCATGCTCATCGCGGACCAGTGAGTGCAAATAAAGTTCAGGGAAGGGAATTCGGCCCGTCAATCGCGAGCCGAGCATGACCATTTTCGCATCCCAGAAAAAGAGAATGTCGTAGCCGCTGATCAGCAGACTATTGGGAAAATAAGTGCGAAGGTCCGGCGTGTCGTCCGGCCAGCCAAGAGTTGAAAATGGCCACAATGCGGAGCTGAACCAGGTGTCCAGCACATCGGGATCCTGTTCAAGGTCGCTGCTACCGCACTTTCCGCAAGCCTTCGGCGGGCTTGCAGCCCGCGCGTGTCCGTCAATCATTTCAATATCAGAATTGACCGCAGGAATCATCGTGGAACATTTCTTGCAATGCCAAATCGGGATGCGGTGGCCCCACCAAAGCTGGCG
>DATNHU010000112.1:0-5511 GCA_035604795.1 Candidatus Limnocylindrales bacterium | reverse complement strand
ATTGGTGGAGGTTGGACAGGCCGTTAATGCGGGCGAGCCGCTCGCGGTTGTCGTCTGAGGATTGGCGATGGATAAGTGCCGCCGGATTCAGAGACTATTTCAAAAATCACTTCGCAGGGTTTTCCGCCGCGGCAGGCAGCTTACCGCCAGACTCCAGGATTTGCTGGGCCAGATAATTTGTGATTTTCGCATTCTGGCGGGCCACGCTGAAGAAAGCCGCCTGCAGCAGTTGTTTCTTCCGCTGGCGCAAGGCATCGCGAATCGTCTGCTGCACCTGCGGTTCGGAGAGATCGCGCTGGCCGGGAGCTTCGCGCGCCAAAAGCTTCAGGATGTAGTAGGCGTCCTTCAATGTAACGACACCGCTGACCTGCCCCGGTTTCAAAGCAAGAACTGCCTTCTTAAGAGCAGGGTCGGTTCTGTCGAGGGCCGACTCGGGAATATATCCGTTGTCTCCGCCGGTGGCCGCGGTGGTGGGGTCTTCGGAATAATCCGCGGCAAGATTGGCGAAATCTTCTCCGGCATTCAGTTTTTCCATCAGAGCGGCAAGCTTGCGGCGCGCCTCCGCCTCATTGGTGGCGTCATCATTCTTGCGGTTGCGGATTTGCGCGTCCTTGCGGGGAGTGACCACGATTTGCCCGATCCGGTACTGCGTTTCCGAAACGTTGAACTGCGCGCGGTTCTGGTTGAAGTAATCTGATATTTCCTGGTCCGTAACGGTTATTTTCGATTCCACTTCACGATTCAAAAGCTTCTGTATGGTCAGCGTACGCCGGATTTCCTGCTTGTAATCGTCCAGGGTCAGCTGGCGGTCTTTCAACTGGCGCTGGAACTCGTCCTCAGTAAAGGCGCTCTTCGATTCGGTGAACTTGTCTTCGACTTCGCCGTCGGTGGCCACCAGCCCTTCCTTCTGAGCCAGTTCGGTGAGGATTTCGTTGGTGACCAATTCGTCGAGAACGCTGAGTTTAAGCGAAAGGGCTTCTTCCACCGAGGGTTTGGGAGCAGCGGCGTTCTGCTGGGCAATCTGGCCGTTGTAATATTTGTCAACTTCGCCGCGCTTGATTTCGTGGTTGTTCACCACGGCCCAAACGTCGGGAGCCGGCGGAGTGTCCCTCTTGCAGCCCTGCGCAAATCCCGCCGCCGCGACGATGCCGAAAGCAATTACAAGGCGTTTCACAGTCCGATCCCCTGGAGGACGCCGCGGTGATGCATTCGGAAGTCTCGCACGATGATGTGATGCATCTTATGCCGCTGCGGGTTTTGCCAGAGGAGCGCGACGTGCGGGAGTCGTGGGCGATTTTTGGATCCGTCCCGAGCGAATGCAGTCCGTGCAGACGCGAACTCGCGTGCGAACGCCCTTCACCAGCGCGTGCACGCGCCGGAGATTAGGATTCCATCGGCGCCGGCGAGTGTTATTCGCATGGCTGATAACGTTGCCGTATTGCGGCCCTTTGCCGCAGATTTCACACTTTTGAGCCATATCCACTCCTGATGAAAATTGTCGCCTGAGGTGAAGTATGCAGTGTAACAGAGTTAGGCGCGGTCCGAAACCTTTGCGCCACCTTCCCATGAGTTCTTCCCGATTGCCCTGTTAGAAATGGAGATTGTTGACAATAAGTTCCGGGAATCACTTATTCTCATGGCTATGTCCGAAGCCGGGATATTGCGGATGTGGAGCCGGTTCCTGAAACAATGCGCCATAGTCATTTGCGCGGAGATATTATGCGCGGTCTTGTTCTTTTCGCTTTCGACGCCAGCGCAAGCGCCTTCCACGCAGGACATCGTCGTCCAGGTCACCGGCCCCGCGGAGGGCGCGGCACCCGCGAATGGGACTGGATTCATCAATGGCTGGGCGGCATCGGTAGAGGGGCAAACCATCCTCTACCATTCCGCCGTCCCCGGAACCACAAATGCGTTGATCGTCCGGGCGCAACGGATCGCCCATTCCATCACTTGGAAAACGGATCCTCTTTCATCCTCCGGCCCGGGCGATTCCTACCATCTGCTGTGGCTCGCGGGGCTGGATTTTTCCGGCTGGTCGGAAGATAAGGTCGAGCACACCTTTGATTTTTTCATTAATCGAAAACACTGGTTTACGTTCAAGAATTTGAAAGGCGCAACGGCTCGGAAATGGGCGATTCCGGGCGACGATGGCGCCGAGCTTTCGTTTAATGCCACCACCGCGGACAAATTCGGCGATCTTTTCGGGTACATGCATCTTGACCTTCCGAAAAAGGATTTTCCCGCGGGCGCACCCCTGACTCTTTCTGTGGTCGGCCATGATGATGACAGCGCGGACTGGTACATGACCTTTGAGTACGCCTTCCAATTCACTCCGCGCGCGCGCGTGGATCCCGCCGAAATGCGCGACGGAAGCGTGTCCGCTCAAGTTCTTCGTTTGAGCCTCGACAACCTGACGGAAAACCGCTCGGTTTTGATCCGGATGGGTGACCGGGAGTTGGTGCGCGGCCCGCTCAATGTCGGCGGCAATATCTTCCGCATTCCTATACCCGCCGTGAAGACAACGCAGAAGATGAAAATGCTTTTCTCGCTGAATGGCGCCGCCCCGGGGTCATTTACTTTTGACGTTGCGCCCGTAACCCCTCGCACCATTTATCTAGTCCCTTACTCACACAATGACATCGGCTATACCGATTACCAGCCCAACGTGGAACGCAAGCAGTGGAGCAATCTGGAGCAAGGCCTGCGCCTGGCGAGTGAGACGCGCGCATATCCTGCGGAAGATCGGTTTAAATGGAATTTGGAAACCGTTTGGGCGCTGGAGAGTTACCTACGCCAGGCCTCCGAGGCACAACGAAAAGCCGTGTTCGATGCTATCGAGAACGGTGAACTCGGCGTCTCCGCTCTTTACGCAAATATGCTAACAGGGCTGGCGAACGCGACGGAGATGAGCCACTTCCTGGACTACTCCCGGACGCTCAAGACCAAGTACAACATCACGGTCCATACGGCCGTCACCTCCGACGTTCCAGGATTCACTTGGGGAATCGTCCCCACTCTGGCGCAAAGCGGTGTGAAGTATTTCGCCGTGGGCCCAAACACGGGCGACAGGATCGGCTACACCCTGGAAACCTGGGGAGACAAGCCCTTTTACTGGGCTTCTCAGTCCGGCGAAGAAAAAATTCTCATCTGGATTGCCGGAGCGGGCTACTCCAGTTTTCACGAAGGCAGTCTGAGCAATTTGGGCGACGAGAAAATCATGGCCCTGGCGCGCCAATTGCAGAAAAAAAACTACCCGTACGAAATGGTCTACCTCCCTTACACCACGGGAGACAACGGCCCTCCGGATCCCAAGCTGGCAGCCACCGTGAAGGATTGGAACGAGCGCTACGTCACTCCGCGCCTGGTGATCGCCACGCACGACCAGATGTTCCAGGAGTTTGAGAAGCGCTACGGCGCCTCGTTGCCCGTGTTACGCGGTGACTTCACGCCTTATTGGGAGGACGGCGCCGCCTCCACTGCCGCCGAACTTGCATTGGCTCGCCGCGCCGTGGATCGGCTCACGCAAGGCGAAGCGTTATGGTCGCTGCTTGCCCCGCGTAATTTTCCGCGGAACGACTATGAATCCGCCTGGCGCGACATCTCTTTTTGGGATGAGCACACCTGGGGCGCCGACAAAAGCGTATCGGATCCGGACCTGCCGATCGTCAAGCAGGAGTGGGAATTCAAGCGCAAGTTTGCGGTGGACGCCGCGCAATCGGCTGAAGACCTGCTTGCTCGCGCGGCAAAACCTGCGGCCGGGACGGCCGCGGAACGGATTGCCTTTGACATTTATAATCTGTCGTCCTGGCCGCGAACGGATATCATTCTCCTGCCTGCCGCACAAACTGTGTTGGGCGACCGCGTGACCGATGGCCAAGGCCGGCCCGTTCCTTCCCAGCGCTTGACCACCGGCGAGCTTGCCGCTTTCGTCGGGCCGGTGCCACCGCTCAGCGCGAAGCGCCTGTTCGTAGGCAAAGGAACCGCATTCCAACAAGGTGGCACGACGGCAACGGCGAATGGTCTGGAAAATGGCGACATCGATCTTGAAGTCAGCCCACAATCCGGCGCGATAAATTCGCTGCGGTTGAAGAACAAGAATATTTCACTCGTGGATGATCACGCGGCCGCGGGGTGGGGCGAATACATCTATGTTCCGGGCACCGACCCGGCAAAAGCGCAGCGGCTGTCGCATGTACGCGTCCGTGTGAAGGAAAACGGACCCCTCGTTGTTTCATTGTTAATTGAAGGCGATGCGCCCGGCGCGAAAAGTTATTCGAGTGAAATCAGATTGGTCGCAGGGTTGGACCGGGTGGATATGGTCACGAAGTTTGACAAGCTTCAGGTCCGCGAAAAGGAAAGCGTGCACATTGCCTTTCCATTTCGCGTCCCCGGCGGCCGAATGAGGTATGACGTCGCCGACGCCATCGTGCGCCCGCCGGAAGACCAACTCGCCGGCGCGTGCAAGAATTTCTTTTCCGTGGACAGCTGGGCGGATGTGTCGAACACCGATTATGGAGTCACGCTCGCGGTGCCGGATGCGCCGCTCATCGAAATGGGCGCAATCACCGCAGAGCAACCCTGGATGAAAACCATTGAGCCCTCCCCATTGTTATATTCCTACGCGCTGAATAACTACTGGCACACGAATTACAAGGCCGACCAGGAAGGTCCAATCGAATTAAAGTATTCGATCGAACCCCATGGCGCGTTTGCGCCCGCCGCCGCAGCCCGTTTCGGACGCGAGCGCCGCGAGCCCCTGGTTATTGTGCCGGCCGAAACATCCCGCACGCCCGTGAGATCCATATTCCAAATTTCTCCCGCCGAAATCATGGTTTCCTCCATCAGGCCCATCGCCGATGGCAACGCCTGGCTTATCTATCTGTACAATCCAACAGACGTCCCCCGTCCAATCGTTATCCAATTCGATCCGGGCATGAAAATCGTCATGCGAAAGAGCGATGCCTTCGGTCAGGCGTCCGGAGCTTCCCCGACACCCATCACGATTCCGGCCTATGGCAGCATGTACGTGCGCGCGCAGCGGTCAGCGCCGCATTGACGTTTCGCGAAGCGCCCCGGCTGCGCGGGTTTGAGCATCCGCCCTTCTGCCCATACGAACAATCGTCGCGCTGTCTTCGGTAATTGCGGTTCATCGAATAGCAAATGGGGTTGGGAGTTTCCGAACCGCTGCGGATGCTTTAGAATGGTGGTGTCACTTGCCGTGGGCGTGTAGCTCAGCTGGGAGAGCACCTGGTTTGCAACCAGGGGGTCGCAGGTTCGAACCCTGTCACGTCCACCACTTTTCTTCATACCAGTCAAGCAGTTACAGCAAATTTCTGTTCAACCACAGCTTTGGATTTAGGTTCATTAGGTTCAATTGAAGGCAATGAAGCCGGAATATTGAAGCCAACTCCATAGCGTTTCACCACATCTTTGCGGAACGCCACGTCGTTCTTAATCTGGTCGTAGTGTCCCGACATTCCTTCGTTGCCCCAACCAAGCCAGAAGTGAAGA
>DATNHU010000111.1:0-12114 GCA_035604795.1 Candidatus Limnocylindrales bacterium | reverse complement strand
AAGCTATGTTTGTAAACCTATGGGAGTTCCATGTCAAGTCGGGCATGGAACAAATGTTTGAGAAAGTATACGGGGCGACGGGCGACTGGGCGAGTCTGTTCGGCAAGTCGCCAGGGTATAGAGGGTCGCGGCTGGTTCAAGACGTCGCCGGGGGCAGGAGGTATTTTACCCTTGACTATTGGGCGAGCCGCGGCGAGTTCGAGGCGTTCTGCAAAGAGAATGAGGCGGCTTATACGGAACTGGACAAGTGGTGTGGATCTATGACGGATTCAGAGAGACATCTTGGAGAAATCGAGACACCCGGAGAAAGTTCGCACGAAAGTTGAGCAGGGACGCAGGGCAAGTCCCAAGTCCGAGTCAGGTGCGCTTGGCAATCAACCTGGAGATCCCCTCAACAGGCAAGTCCAGCTTCAAGAATTTTTGCGGGTGCCCATCGGCGTTGGTGAGGGCTTCTGCGGCAAGGTAACCGCTGCGGACGGCGCCTTCCATGGTGGCGGGCCAGCCCGTAGCGGTCCAATCGCCCGCGAGGAAAAGGTCGCGAATTGGACTGGTGGCGGGTGGGCGCCATTGGTCGCAGCCGGGGGCAGGCGAAAATGTCGCGGCGGTTTCTTTGATGACGGTGGATTTTTGCAACTGGGCATTTCGTGCGGCCGGGAGCGCGCGCTGCACCTCCTTCAAGCAGATATCGACAATTTCCTGGCGTGACTTCTGCACCAAGTCGTAGCTGGCGCTGATGACCAGTTGCAGGTATTGCCCACTATTTGCCGGCGCCACGCCACCATAGAGCAACGTCTTATTGAAAATCCACTGGGTGGTCGTGTCCAGAAGAGTCAGGAAAGTTTCGGTCATGACCGGGCGGTCAAACCAGAGATGCACTCCAGTGATAGGCGAGTTGCGCAGGTTCCGCAGATTGGCGAAAACGGGCTGGCGCGTTGCGATATCTGCAGGGAGCAGTTCGAGAAGAGCTTCCTGCGGCACGGCCGCAATGTAATGGTCCGCGCGCAAAACTTCGCCCGATTCAAAGCTGACCCCATTGATCACATTGCCTGTGACCTCCACCGCTCGCACCGCCGCACGAAAGCGCACTTCCCCGCCCTGCTGGATCAGCGCCGCGCGGCATCCATCGTAGAGGTCTGCAAGCGGTACCGTTGGAATGCCAATCCGGTAGCCCGCGCGATTCGCCAGGAATGCCTCCCAGAAAACGTCGACACCATACTGAGCGTCGGTGCGGTCGAGAGTTTCGTCGAGCGCGCTGATCAGAACCGCTCCCCAAAAACGTTGGATCGCCGTCTCCGTCTGTTTGTGACGCCTCAACCAATCGAGCATGTTGGGATGCACACCGTCGGGCGAGGCCAGATCCCGGGGGCGGCCTCCGCTGCGTGCTATGGACATAAGCAAACGCGCGATGCCTCGCTTATCCGACCAGCTCAGAAGCGGGAACTTCGCGAATGACGGTGTGAGATGAAATGGAGCGGGCAGAGGAGAACGGTACATCGTGCCGCGGTGACCGTCCGGTGAAGAAAATTCGAGGCGGTCATAAAATCGAATTTTTCCAGACGCCCCAGCGCGGCGGTAGAAGTCATCGAGGTTGGTGCAGCAACCCAGGGTGACGTGCTGGCAATTGTCCACATGCTCGCCCGTGGGAAGCACATAGGAAGTGGCGCGTCCGCCCAAAAACGGGCGTTTTTCGAGCAATGTGATGCGGTAACCGGATTCAGCCAGCGCGACGGCCGCGGACAGTCCTGCCAGTCCGCCGCCGATCACGATCACGCTTTTCGAGGACATGCGCCTCCGACCACGCGCCAAGCTGTGCGCGGACCAGGATGCCGAACTTTTCCGCCGCGCTCAAGCGCACGCGCGAGGCAAACACGTCATAGCCGCGCGATTCGATGCGCGCGAGCAGGCCGCTGTAGGTGCGCGCCAGCGCCCACAGTGCGCCGCGGCAGTCACGCTCAACCAGGCCTACAATTTCCGCGCCTTCTTCATAAAATTTCCATGCGCGGTCGGCCTCGAATTCAAGGAGCTTTACGAGCGCAGCGGTAAGCGGGCCGGCGAGATCCTGGTCGCGTATGCCGAACTGTTGGAGATCTTCCTGGGGGAGATAAATCCGGCCCATTTCCAGGTCGGCGCGCAGGTCGCGGAGAATGTTGGTCAATTGGAAAGCGATTCCCAGGCGCTCTGCGACGTCTGGCGCGCGCTGGTCGCGGAAGCCGAAGACGTGGATGCAGGTGAGGCCCACAGTGCCCGCGACGCGGTAGCAATATTCGCGCAGGCGGGCGAAAGTGGCATAGGACGGCTCGGTCAAATCCATCTCCGCGCCGGAAATGAGATCGTGAAAGTAGCGTGAGGGGATGGCGAATCGCGAGCAAGTGTCGGCGAAGGCCGGTAGGATGGCATGACCGGAGACATCGCCGGCGTAAGCAGCATCGGTAAGCGCTCGCCAACGCGCCAGGCCCCGCTGTTTTGCAGCATTTGGTAGTGCGCCTGCTTCCCCGGGTGAATCGGAAACGTCGTCCACCAAGCGCATGTAGGCGTAAAGCGCGCAAAGCGCGCGGCGCTTGGGCTCGGGAAGCAGATAAAACGCATAATAGAAATTGCTGGCGGAATTGCGGGCAACGCGACGGCATTCCTCGTAGGACGCGGCAACGCTACTGGAATCGGACTTTCCCGCCAAATGAGAATTATTCGCAGGGAAGGATGTGGCCTCAGAACTAGAAATATTTCCCTGATTCTTTTGGGCTGAAGGCTTGTCTCCAGCGGATGACCCGAGTGTGAGCATACGCCCCATTAGAGCGCGGCCAAAAAGCTTTACTTGTGTGCCTTTGCCGATCGAGGGGCGCTTTTCGAGCGTGTTGTAGCCAATGGATTCGATGGCCTCGAGGACAGCGAGACCGCCCCGGCTGAACATTTCGATGTCCACTCGCAGTTCGGGGGAGACGGTTGCCGCGAGTGGAAGCCCTTCGTTGAACAGAACACGAGTGCGCTCAATCAAGTCGCGCATCAAGGCGGCGTACCGTTCGTCGAATCGCCGAGCTTCGACGTCAGCAAATTCCAATCCACGCGCGCGAAGAGCGTCGAGCGGAATATAAATGCGGCCCTTCTGCAGATCCCTGGAAACATCCTGCCAGAAATTCGCAAGCTGCAGAGCGGTACAAGTGGCGTCGGAGAGGCACTGGCGCTCGACATCGCGGTATCCACACAAATAGAGCACCAGCCGCCCCACGGGATTCGCTGAATAACGGCAGTAGCCGATCACATCATTCCAAGTGTTGTAGCGATGAACCGTTTGGTCCTGGCGGAAGGCAACCAGCAGATCCGAGAATGGCTCGATGGGAATATCGAATTCACGAATGGTTCCGGCCAAGGCTACAAACACAGGGTGGGACGGATTTCCCGCATAGCACGCGCGCAACTCCTCTTCCCACCAATTGATTAATTCGAGAGAGCGAGCGGGGTCAGCGACCTCATCGCCGAGGTCGTCCGCCCAACGGCAATAAGCATATAAATTGTAGAAATGTTGATGGAGGCGGCGCGGAAGGAGCCAGGAGACCACATTGAAATTTTCATAGTGCGAGGTTGCCAGCTGGCGCGTATAGCGCTCAGCAATGTCCCGAGAGCAGCCGTCCGGCGGAAGCTCGCGCGCGATTTCGAGGTCTGCGTACGTTGGCACGGGAGGCCGCACTCAGGGGATGATGGCCGTCTTCAACTCGCCGTGGCCGTTTTTCATTTGTTGGAAGACGCGCGGCAAATCGCGGAGGCGCGCTTCGCCGGTCACGAAATCAGAGGCGCGGACTTCGCCGCGGGCCACGGCCGCAAGCGATTCCCGGATGTAGTGCGGCGTGTGATGGAACGTGGACTTGATGGTGATTTCCGAATAATGGAGCCCGGCGGCATCAATCCGCACTTCGGAGCCGGCAGGACATCCGCCGAATAAATTGACGACCCCGCCCTTGCGAACCATCTGCAAAGCCCATTCCCAGGTTTCGGGCATACCCACGGCTTCGATTACGGAATCGGCGCCGCGTCCGCCTTCGGTCAATTCCCTAATGCGGGCGACGGGATCGTCCAGTTCAGTGACGTCGAAAGCCGCGCGAGCGCCCAGCCTTTCAGCGGCGACTACTTGCGTATGGCGCTTCCCAAGCGCGATCACATTGACCTTTCGCGCGGCAAGCACGCGCAGAAACTGCATGCCGATGGGTCCGCAGCCGATCAACACCGTGGTGTCGCCGGATTGGATGCCAATCTCCTCAATCCCGCGCAAAACGCAGGCCAGCGGCTCAACCAGTGCCGCGTCCGCATAAGAAACGTGCGCGGGAATCTCCAAAAGGTTTTGGCGTACAATCGGGCCCGGAATGCGAATGTACTCCGCATAGGCCCCGTTGTTAAACAACAAGTCTTCGCAAAGATTCGGTTGAGCCTTGCGACAGAAGAAGCATTCGCCGCAAGGAGCGGAATTCGCTGGAACCACGCGTGAACCAATTCGCAAGTTTCCGGCCGGTCCGTTTCTCACGTCCGTGCCCATGGCCACGATTTCTCCTGCCAGCTCGTGACCGAAAACGGAGGGCGGCGTAATCATTTTGGCGTGGTAACCGCGCTTCCAGACTTTCAGGTCGGTGCCGCAGGTGAGCGCCACTTTCACGCGAACCAGCACCTCGTCCGCGGAAATACGCGGGATTTCGACCTGCTCGATTTTCAGATCTTCGCTGCCGTGGAGCACTCCGGCAGTCATCTGGGCCCGCAGCGCGGGACTGGGCCTGGTAATGGTCGCTACTTTGGTCATGGCAATATCATCACTTTCAAGGAATCTGCCGTGGGACGCGAAGCAAGGGCCAATCCCTCGCTAAATCTCTCCAACGGGAAGCGGTGCGTAATCAATTTGGCCACGGGCAACTGGCGCGAAAAAACCAGGCGCGCGGATTCTTCCTGAATTTCCACGTCGGCGCTATAACTGCCGAGGATCTCTTTTTCGTCCACTCCCACTGCCGCCGCTCCGAACTCGATGCGCATTTGCGGGTCGTTTTGCGCGAAGAGCAGGACTCGTCCCCCCGGACGCGCAGCCGAAAGCGCTTCATCCACCACCTGTGGGAATGGTACCGCGACCAGGACGGCATCGGCACCCCGGCCTTCGGTGTGTGCCCGAATTGCATCGATCAGGCTGGTGGACGTTGGATCGAATGTTTCGCGCGCGCCCAGCTGCATAGCTTTCGCCCGGCGCTCCGGCATCGGGTCACTGGCATAGACCGTTGCGCCGGCATTCTTCGCGAGCATCATCAAAAGCAGGCCGACAGGGCCAGCGCCGATAACCAAAACGTGCTCGCCTTTCACGACGCGCGCCTTGCGCACAGCTTTCAAAATTGTATTTACTGGCTCGATGAAGGTGGCTTCCTCGAAGCTGATATCGTCGGGTATTGAGACCATGCCGCGCTCGGCGATCCAAGGCATGGCGCGGGCAAATTGAGCGAACCCGCCGCCATTGGGATCGAAGCCAGCGGTGAGGCCGACTTTCTTATACCCGGGGCACTGCGAGAAAAGCTTCTGCCTGCAATAAAAACAGTCTCCGCAGGGGATGTGATGGAAACTTACTACGCGATCGCCGACTTTCCATTTTTTAACGCCCGGACCGATGGCTACTACTGTGCCTGCCACTTCGTGGCCCAGAATTTGGGGAGGTTTGACGAATCCGTGATGAATTTTCTTGATGTCAGTTCCGCAAATGCCGCAGGCCGCGACGCGGATAAGTACTTCTCCATCCCCGATTTCGGGGACAGGGACGGTCTCCACGACGACGCTATCTTTGCCACGGTAGACCGCCGCGCGCATGGTGGAGGGCATTGTAACTAATTGCTGCTCAGCACTGAGCATTCCCTCAGCCCGACTCATGATGCAGCCTTCTCCGCAGAAACAGAATTCATGGCCGCCAAAAGTTCGATGTAGCGATCCAAGACCTCAGCAAGTTTCTCCGCCGCCGCCCTGGTTTGCTTGCCAAATCTCACGAGCGATGGAAGAACCGATGGTCTTCGTGCAACTTCTCCCAAAACACGAGTAATACTGACGTCTCCTTCTTTGGTGACAACGCGATTGAAGTCAATTGGTAGATCCTCTTGAGAAGAATCGCTGACGGCGCGAACGGCGACGACGCGTGCACCGAATGCAACCGCCTCATATAAGATATCTCCGCTTTCCATGTCCACTACATCCGCAACTTTTCCGAGTTCATTCTTCTCAATCACACTGATGACGACGTGGTCTGTCGAATACATCAGTTGGACGTCTTTGGCCCCACAGCGAAGAGCCAGGGCGACCATTTCCTGATCGCATTCAATTGTGCGTCTCCGCGATGTCGCTTCCACCTGGCGCGCAACGACGACTTCCCCAAGCACATGCTCAGCTCGCAATCCTCCAGCAAGACCACTTGAGATACACATGTCGACATCCAGGTTCCAGATTAGCTTGGTTGCTTCCACCCAAGACTTGTCGCCCCCAATTCCTGTTAGAAGGACGCAAACCTGCGAACCATTTATCTCAACTTGATAAGCATCGGCATCCATACCTGTGTCAATTCGCTTAAAAAGTCGCAAACTGCGCCAGGGAGCGAACTCCGCCTCTACCGCGAATGTAACGAGTATCTTCAAATCGGGCGTTCCAGATTCATAGGGTCGCGCACTAGATCAAGCCGCGCGCACTGCCGCAACGCGCGCCCCTCGGCTTGAACCGACGTAACCATTTACTTCATACCAGCGCACGGCGGTTTCCAGTGCCTTTTCCACCGGCCCAGGCACAAAACCTAGTTCGCGCTGTGCCTTTGAACAATCCACGAACATCATGTGACGCGCGATCTTCACGCCCTCGACCGGAATTTGGGGCTCTCGCCCGCGCAGCCGCGAAATCGCGGTATCGGCATACGCCGCCATGAGCGCGACCGTATGGGGTATCTTCCTTTTTGGCGCAGGCCGGCCGGTAATTTTGGCGAGAGTGTCGAGCACTTGCTTCAGTGTCAGGTTTTCAGCCCCCAACAAATAGCGCTCACCGGTCTTGCCTTTGTCCGCCACTAGCAGGTGTCCTGCCGCAGCATCTTCCACAGCGACAAAGTTCAGTCCGGTGTGCACATATCCGGGCATGCGGCCGTTCAAAAAATCCACGATGATCTTGCCCGTGGGCGTCGGTTTCCAGTCACCCGGTCCAACAGGAGTCGTCGGCATGGCTATCACAACTGGCACGCCTTCGTGTGCCGCCCGGCGGGCTTCCTGCTCCGCCATCCACTTCGACCGTTTGTAATGGCCAACCATTTCATCAATTACAGATTCGGTCGCCTCGCTCGGCATTGCGGCGCGATCCACGGCCACGGTGGCAACTGTGCTGGTATAAACAAACCTCTCCACGCGCGCCTTCCGCGCCGCCGCCAGCAAGTTCCGCGTTCCGGTCACATTAGATTCGTAAATCTCCCTTGAGTCGCGGGCCCAGAGCCGATAATCGGCAGCCACGTGGAACACGCGGCTGATCCCAGTTAGCGCCTTATCGAGGGAGGCCGAATCGCGCAAATCGCCTTCCACTGTTTCTACGGAGAGGTCCTTCAGTGCCCGGCGATCGCTTGTTGCGCGCGCCAGCACACGCACGCGTTCGCCACGCGCGCACAATTGCCGCGCGACATGGCTACCAAGGAATCCTGTTGCGCCAGTGACCAGCGAGGTCATACGAAGGTCATTCTGCGAAGCTTTTCACCGTGCTTCCGCGTTACGGAGCCCTCAGCGTTCGATCCTGAGATGCGATCGCGTCGGCAGGAATAAAATTGCTTGTCGGGTGGGATGTCCCTGCTCCGCCCGATTGGCCGTTGCCTGCTCCGTTGCCGGGGCGATGGCCGCCATTCTTATCCACGAACCGCTTTCCGCCCATCTTGCCGCTCATCTGCCATTTGAACATTCTCCAGGTGTCGCCCAGTTTCGGCCGAGCGCCGAGGACAGGCGTGGTTTCAAATCCCACATGCACCATACAATCGGCACAGCGCGGATCGTTCCCGGGGCCGTACTTCGACCAATCGGTTTTTTCCACGAGGTCCTTATAAGACTCATGGTGCGCGTCGGTGATCAGGTAGCACGGGCCTTTCCATCCGCGTGGATTGAAAGTTGGGGTGCCCCAGGCGGTGCAATCGAGTTCGCGTTCGCCGCGAAGGAAGTCGAGGTAAATCGGCGAAACCATCAAGTTGTGCTTGCCGAGCAGATCAACGGCCTGGCGGAATTTATCCCGCACGTCCTCGCGTGACATGAAAATTTCCTTGGTCATGACCGCGGAATAGTTGTACGCGGGGGAAAGCATGTAGCCATCCACACCCAACTCATCTAGGAAGCTGTACAGTTCCGCGATTTCGTTCAGATCGGTCTCTTTGTAAATGGTGGTGTTGGAGCAGACCAGGAATCCCGCGGCCTTGGCGGCCTTGACGCCCTCAATGGCATCGCGAAACACGCCGTCGCGCTCCACGCACAGGTCGTGCGTACGTTCCATTCCATCTAAGTGGACATTCCAGAAGAAGCTGGAGCTGGGCTTGAACTCGTGCAGGCGCTTGCGGATGAACATCCCGTTGGTGCACAAGATGATGTGCTTTCCGCGGTCCAGAATTTCCTTGGTGAGCTGGCCGATTTCCGGATAGATCATGGGCTCACCGCCGCAGATGGAAACAATCGGCGATCCGCAGTCGTCCACGGCCTTCAGACATTCCGCCACGGTCAGCGATTCGTTGATGGTGGACTTATATTCGCGGATGCGTCCGCATCCCGTGCACGTCAGGTTGCAGGCGTGCAGCGGCTCCAGCATCAAAACCATGGGAAATTTCTTCTCGCCATGCAGGCGCTTGGACATAATGTGGCGAGCCATGTTGGCGGACATTTTCAACGGATAGCGCATTCTTCCCCCAAACTTCAGTTGCTGCGGTAAGGAAAATCCGCAGGGTTTACGGCGACTCCATGATACTCGTTTCGGCCTTCAAGCAGGTTCCTATAATGACTCAATGCATAAACTGGGAACATATTCCGGTACTGGTGATACTTCAAATAGAAAACCCGCGGAAAACCAGTGCCCGTGAATTCGGATTCATCCCACGAGCCATCCTCGTTCTGATGCTGCAATAAGTACTCCAAAGCGCGAGCGACGCACGGATCGCCCTTGTCCCCTGCGGCCATCAATCCTATCAAAGCCCAGGCGGTTTGCGAGGGCGTGCTCACGCCCTTCGCTTTCTGGGATTCATCGTAATAGGAGGCGATGGATTCGCCATACCCGCCATCAGAATTCTGCACGGAGTGCAGCCAATCAGCCGCGCGGCGGACGTAGTCTCGTGCGGCCAGGCCCGCGGCTTCGAGAGCGCGAATGACGCCGCCCGTTCCGTAAAGATAATTGACTCCCCAGCGGCCATACCAGGAGCCGTCCGCGCATTGATCGCGCTTCAGGAATTCTTCCGCGCGCCCGATTGCAGGATGGTCCTTAGCCCAGCCAAAGCGAGTCAGACATTCCATCACCCGCGCGGTGACATCGGCCGTGGCCGGATCAATCATGGCATTGTGATCCGCGAAAGGAATCCTGGTCAGGAACTTCTTGTCGTTGTCACGGTCAAAGGCGCCCCAACCGCCATTGCGGTTCTGCATGCTCAGAACCCACGCCATTCCTTTGCGCACCGCCTCCTGCATACGCGGCTTGTCAGGATAATCCACGCGCTGCAGTGCCATCAGGACGAACGCCGTGTCATCCACATCCGGATTCCAGTCATTCCGGTACTCGAATGCCCAGCCTCCGGGCTCTACATCGCACACCTTCACCTGCCAGTCGCCACGATTGAAGATTTGCTTATCGAGCAGCCAATCTGCGGCGTGCACCAGCGCTGGGTGATTGGGTTCGAGTCCGGCCTCGGCCAAGGCGACGATGGCAATGGCCGTGTCCCACACGGGTGAGACGGCGGGCTGCATGCGAATCGTGTCTTCCTCTTCAATGGCCAGGCGATCGAACTCCGCGATCTCCCGCGCGGTCACTGGGTCTTCCGGTGAATGCCCTAGCGCAATCAGGGACATGATCGCATTTTGCATGGCGGGGAAAATCGCCCCCATTCCATCGGAATCCTGCAAATGCTCCACTATCCATGCGCCTGCATTGGAAACCGCGCGGCGGCGCAGGGGTTTCCATGGCAATCGTTCGTAAAGTTTGTAGGCGCGGTCCGCGGCCAAAAAGAAATTCTTCCAGGTTAGAAATTGGCGGTCCCATTCAAGAGAAGTTGCCCGCGCGCCGGGAACCTTGAAAAGCTCGTCCAGGCGAACTTCCTTGGAAAGCGTCCAGCGAGGTTTGATGGCGTAAAGAACAGTCAGCGGAATCGCGATTCCCCTTGTCCAGGAGGAAAACTCATAAATGTTGATGGGAAACCAATTCGGTATCAGCATTAATTCCGGCGGAATGGCGGGAACCATGTCCCAACCGACCAATCCCACCAGCGCCAGGTAAAACCGCACATATGAATTTGTAGCTTCCAAACCGCCCAGCTCGATGACGCGCGCCTTGGCGCGAAGCATGTGCGGAGCGCCAGACAAGTCTCCGGCCAGCCTCAGTGCAAAGTAGCCCTTCACCGAGGCATTCAATTCAGAGGGCCCACCGAAATAAATATTCCAGCCGCCATCGGGCAGTTGGCGCCGGCGAATGTAGTTGGCGAGCTTGGCGATGCGCCCGGGTTCCGCCTTGCCGAGAATATTCAGGTAATAGATGTAGTCGGATTCGAGCGTAGTGTCTGCTTCGAGTTCGCCGACCCAGTAGCCCGCTGAGGCTTGCAGAGAAAGCAAGTGCTGGGCTCCGCGCTCAATTGCTTGGGCGAGGCGCTGCTCTAGCGTTGGGGATGCTGTAGCGGGTGCGTATTGCCCCCTCTCGCTTTCCCAATCAACTCTGGTTCCAGTGGCCATAATTTGTGATTCAGGTTGTGTCAATACTTCGTATCAAGAACCCATTCTGGCTCAGACGCGTACACCAATACCCAAAATGGCCCAATGCCCCAAACCACCTGAGGGGATGGGCCTTACGGGGAGGTCAGCACCTACACTCTTGAGCGAACGAACTCGCCCCTTTAGAGGGCCGGATCCCCGACACATGATATTATCGGCGGCTTTTCTGGCGCGGTCAACATTTTAGTGCCCTTAGGATAGGCTTAAAGCGCACTAACCGGCGTTTTGGAACACCTTTTCTTCCAAGCGGCGTATCTTCTCAACCAGGTCGGGAAGACGCCCCATAAGGGCGATAATCACCTTGGCCTTCTCTATGGGACGCGCTGGGCTGCCGAACATGATGGTGCCGGCCCGAATGACCTTTCCGGCCGGAACGCCGGATTGTGGTGCTAATTGAGCGCCATCCTCGATACGTCCATGTCCCGCGATGCCGACCTGGCCGCCCAGCATTACGTTTCGGCCGATGAAGGTCGAACCAGCCAGTCCGGCTTGAGCGGAAATGGCGGAGTGCTCGCCAACCTGCGAGTTGTGGCCTATTTGGACCAAATTATCGAGCTTGACGCCGCGCGCGATTCTGGTCGCGTCCAGAGCTCCCCGGTCGATGGTGGTGTTGGCGCCAATTTCCACATCGTCTGCCACTTCCACTGTGCCGATTTGCGGAAATTTGACGAAGCCATTTTCCGTGGGGACAAATCCGAATCCATCCGATCCGATGACGCCGCCGGAATGGACAATCACCCGCGAGCCAAGCCGGACTCTTTGATAGAGAGTCACGCGGGGATAGAGTTTGCACCCTGGCCCAATGTGCGAATCGCGCCCGATGAAACAGTGCGCACCGATTTCCGTGCCTGCTGCAATGTGCACACCCTCCTCAATTACGACGTATGGCCCGACGCCGACTCCTTCGGCCAGTTTTGCGGAGGTCGCCACAATCGCAGTTTTATGGATTCCCAAGGCAATTGGCTGCGCGGGGTTCATCCAGGCAACTATTCGCGCAAACGCTAGCTTGGGATCTTTCGCGCGAAGAATTGTCTTCCCCGGAAGTTCAGCGAGCGCGCCCGTGCCCATAGAGAGCACTGCGCAGCCCGCCTTCGACCGAGCTGCGGCCTCCAGATGTTTTGCTGAATCCACAAAGATGATGTCGTACGGCCCG
>DATNHU010000110.1:0-4510 GCA_035604795.1 Candidatus Limnocylindrales bacterium | reverse complement strand
CGCGGGCGCAATGTTCAAAGAGTGTTGCGGTGAGGGCAGTAGGGCGCGGCTCGAAATACGATTCGTCCCTTCCTTCCGGGAGCGTATCGCCTTCAAGAAAGGGTACGGTTTCTTCCAATACAGTCATATCGCCCGTGGCTTCGATAAAATGAAATACGGCATAGGGCAACCAAAGCAGATCGTCGGAGATGCGCGTACGCACACCGCGGCCAGACGGCGGGTGCCACCAATGCTGGACGTCCCCTTCGCAGAATTGGCGTGCCGCCGCCCGCAGCAAATGCTCGCGCGCGATTCCCTGTTTCGCGACGTTGAGTGCCAATACATCCTGCAATTGGTCACGGAATCCGAAAGCACCACTCAGTTGATAAAAGGCCGCCCGCGCCCATACTCGACAGGAAAGCGTTTGATAAAGTAGCCAGCGATTTAACATTAAATCCATGGCCGGGTCGGGTGTGGTGACCTGCACAGCACCGAGGACCTCTTCCCATCCTGATGTGACGGCGCGAAAGACTTCGTTTAAGTCGGCGGAGCGATAATGCTTCAATAATTCTCGCACTCGTTCTCTGTTTTCCCCCTCCCCAAGGAAAAATGTGATCTCCATGCGCTCGCCGGGGGCCATTTCAAATGTGGTTTGGACCGCAGCGCATGGATCGAAGCCCGCGCCCACATTTCCCGAGAGGAACCCGCCACGCGACAACGCCGCTGGAAGTTCCGCAGTACCGTTGCGGCCCAGAAACTCCGTGCGATCACCTGTATAGGATCTCTGCTTGCCTGCCAGATCCGCAAATGCGATCCGTCCACCGAATTCGCCGTTCCAGGCACTCCGCGCAAAAATCGCGCCGGAATCAGGATCGATCTCAGTAATGATGAATGGCGCAGATCCACTGCGCGAGCTGCCCAACACCCATTCGACATAAGCAGTTACGGAGAGACGCCGCTTACGCCCGGAATCGTTCTGGAGAATGAGACGCGAAATTTTGATAGGGTCTTCCGGGGGAACAAATTGAACCAGATCCAGGGCGATCCCATTGGACGAGTGTTCAAAGCGGCTATAGCCCTGGCCGTGCCGTGCGACATATGTGCCAGTTTCGCTGCGTATAGGAAGGGCTGTGGGACTCCAAACCTCGCCGGTGACTTCATCTCGAATATAAATCGCCTCTCCGGGAGTATCCGTCACGTGGTCGTTGGACCACGGAGTAAGTTGATTCTCATGGCTGTTCAATGACCAGGTAAACCCACTTCCCGATTCCGAAACGATAAAACCAAATGACGGGTTGGCAATGACATTGATCCACGGCTCGGGCGTTCTCAGTCCTTCCTCCAGAACGATCACATATTCGCGGCCTTGTTCAGTGAAGCCCCCGAAACCGTTAAAAAACTGGAGGGCTTCCTTCCGCGCGGGGACATCCCCAATCTCAGGCTGGCGAATAGCTCTTTGTGGCGCTGCATCCGTGTGTTGCCGGGGCTTGGAGCGCATAATCTGCTCGACGAGCGTGCCGCGGTGGCTCAAAATCACGGCCCGCGCAACGGATTGGAGTTGCGTGCGCGTTTGAGCGTTTACCAAGTCTCCTCGAAGGAGAAAGATTCTCCCGCTGACGCCAGAAGTGTCCGGAGAGAGCCGGAGTCGACTTCCTCGCACCAGCGTCTCCAAGGAATTCTGGAGCTCCTGTACATAAGAACTAGGTTGCTCGTTGATGATGACCAAGTCTGCGGACAGCTGCTTCATGCGCAAGTATTCGTGCGCCCTCAGCAATTGCCGAATGATCTCTATGTCACTCGGATCATCTATGCGAGCCAGGATGATAGGCAAGTCGCCGGAAATTCCCTGTGCCCACAGAATAGGAGGGTCCAAGAAACTCTTGCTGAGAAAATCAGAACTCGGCCGCATGGAAATATCGCTGTATAGGACCGCATTGGCGAGCCTTTGAAACAGCTGGGCTTCTTCGGGATGGATGCCCAGATGGTTAAGCTGCACTTGCGCTTGCGTCCAGGCAAGAGTCGAGATCCGGTCAAAGGTGGAGGCGTCGCGATATTTATCAGCCAGATTCAACACCTCTTCACGTGTAGGCGCAACGATGGTCGAAAAACTTATGCGCACGGTGCTCGAGGGCGGAATGCGCACAGTGCGCCGCAGACTCATCACTGGGTCGAGCACGGAGCCAACTGTGTTGGAGAGGTCTCGGCCGTCATAGATCGACACCGGATTGCGGATGTCGCGACCGCGTCCGAGGAATTTCGCTCGATCCGTTTCGTATTGGAGATCGCCAACACACTCGCCTTCCACGACTAGCACGTGCGCAGCCCATATGGGCGTTTCGTCCGCGGATCTCTCGCGGCGCGTGGCGACCAGGGCATCCACGTGAGCGACAAACTCTGTTTTCACAAAGAGATTGGAGAAGGCTGGGTGCGTGAGGTCGGCGGCCTGTTTCGCCAATGCAAGCTCCGCATATGAGGTGACCTGAATCGTGCGGGCTCGGGTTCCCAGATTCGTGATGGAAAGACGCCGTACTTCCGCATCCTCCGGCGAAACGGTTACCTCCAGGACGGTCATCAGAGATCGATCACGCCGTCTGATTTCTGCGTGGTCTTCGTAGAATGTGGCCTCGTAATCGTCAGGTTCCACGCAGCTTGGCTGGTAGCCAGCTGACCAAACACGTCCAGTTTGCTCATCGCGCAGAAAAATATATGTTCCCCAGCAATCCTTTGTGGGGTCCTCACGCCACCGGGTGACGGCCAGGTCTTTCCACCGGCTGTATCCTGAGCCCGCCGCTGTCAGCATCACCGAGTAACGACCGTTGGAAAGCAGTTGCGTCCGGGGAGTTCCATCGCTCGGTGTGGCAAACCGCCGAACAATGGGAGGAATCAGATCCCGCACCTGCGCCGCTGCGGAGACTTCCTCTGCTCGAGGACGCGCCACCAGCACATTCCGGGGCATTCGCTCCTGCAACAAGAGCGATGCGGCTTGCACCAGAGGCTCGGCATGGAAGCGAGTGCGCAAGACACCGCCGGTCAGGACATCGGCGAATGCTACGAGTGACATCGCCTGATGGTGCGCCATGTAGGCTTGAATGACGGCGACGTTCTGGCCTTCGGGCAACCGTGACCTCGTGTAATCGAGGGCCTCGTAAAAACCATATGTGCCCATTGCGCCGGCACTCGTGAGTCGCGCCAGATTTTGCACCGCCGCAGAAGGATCTATCATGGCCGCAAGCGCAGTGGCGTACGGTGCGACCACCAGATCTTCACTAAGACCGCGCTTGAGGCCCAACCCTGGAACTCCAAAACTGGAGTATTGGTACGTGAAATCGAGATCACGCGCATTGTAGGCAGACTCCGAATTGCCCCAGGGTACGCCGCGCTCTTCTCCGTATTCCATCTGACGAAATACGACCTGTTCATATGTTTGGCTCAGGAGGCTGCCGGCTGGGGAACTCATCACCAACGCCGGCATCAGGTATTCAAACATTGAGCCCGACCAGGAAATGAGTGCGGATCCTCGGCCAACGGGAGTCAGTGCTCGCCCCAGATGGAACCAGTGAGAGGACGGAAGGTCCCCTTTGGCAATGGCAATAAAACTTGCCAGCCGTGCTTCCGAAGCCAGCAGGTCGTAGCAGTTGGGGTCGAGAACGCCGTCCGTGCATCGAAAGCCAATGGAAAGTAGTTTCCGGGTATCGTCAAAAAGGAAGCCGAACTCCATCGCGGCGAAGATCCTTTCCGCGGCCTGAGCGAGCAAGAGAAGCCGCCGAAGGAGGGCAGCAGCATCCGTGGCGGCCTTAGCCAAAGTTAGGGTTAGCTCATCAAGACAATAAATCAATTCTCGAAACTGGGGGAGATCGCTCTCAAGTTGTCTTCGCAGCCTAAGAATTTCATTAATGGCGGCCGCTAAGAGCTCGGGCGCATCTGCGAGCATCGGAGACGAATGCAAGAACGCCTCAATCGCAGACCATTCGTCTCCATGCCCGGTAGAACGGTGGGCCAGAGCGGCAATCGGCCTTGAATCCAGGTACATCCACGGAGCCAGCATCTCTACGTCTCGAGCGTGACTCTCCACACAGGCCCTGACGGCATCGGCCCATACGCGCAACGTCGAATCCCAAACGTCTCCCCTTTCGTCCGCAAGGGTTTGCGCAATGTCGGCGACAATCCGCGCTTGTTCCTTTAACTTGATAAAAAGTGTCGTCCAATCACGGGCGCTGTTAGGCACTGGATTGAGCAGTGAGGAAAGCATGTTCACAGCATTGTTGAGCTGCTTCCGCGTTACGACATGGGTGCGCCGCGCGTCGGAAATTTCAGCGAGTGATTCGCGAAGGAGTTGAATTGCATCCCGTATCCCGTCGAGGATCGTCCCATCGAATGATGTCTTCCGCATCATTTCACGACATGCGTTGCTCATTGCCAGCATGTGCCCGGCAATATTTCCGCTGTCAACCGAGGATATATATTTGGGATCCAGCGGATGAAGGTCGCGCGTGTCATACCAGTTGTAGAGGTGACCGCGAACTTTCTCTAA
>DATNHU010000109.1:0-13172 GCA_035604795.1 Candidatus Limnocylindrales bacterium | reverse complement strand
TGGATTGACGCGCACGTGCACATCACCTGGAGCTTTGGGCCGGACGGAAAAAATGCGGGCCAGGGAGGGACAACTCCGGAGGCAACGTATGCGGCGGCTTCCAATGCATACGCAACCCTGATGGCGGGATTTACGACCGTGCAAAGCGTGGGTTCGCCCGCAGACATTCCCCTGCGGGATGCGATTGCGCGTGGCGAGCTTGCGGGCCCGCGCATTTTAACGGCGGCCGAAACAATCATGGGGCGAGGTCCGGAAACGGGGAGGCCGGAGGAGATTCGCGCATTCGTGCGTAAACAGAAGGCGGCGGGCGCGGATGTGATCAAGATATACGCATCGGGAGGGATGCGCAGCGGGACGATGACCCTGTCGCAGGAGCAATTGAACGCGGCGTGCGATGAAGCCAAGAAGCTGGGGCTGCGAACACTGGTGCATGCGTTTCGAGACGCGGTGCGGGCGGCGACGATTGCCGGATGCACGGAAATTGAGCACGGGTTGGGAGCGTCGGACGAGGACTTGAAATTTATGGCGGAGCGCGGGACGTATCTTGATCCCCAGGCGGGCTTGCTGCTGGAAACTTATCTTCAAAACAAGGACAAGTATCTGGCCGCACCTTACTACACGGAGGAAGGGTTTGCGGCGATGAAGGATCTGATTCCGGCGCACCAGGAATTCATAAAACGTGCGTTGAAAATTCCGGGGTTGAAAATTGTGTACGGGACAGACGCGGTGGCAGGCGCGCATGGACGAAACGCGGAAGATTTTATTCATCGAGTGCGAGACAGCGGAGTGGATGCGATGGCCGCGATGGTGTCGGCGAATTCGCTGGGAGCAGAAGCGCTGGGGATGAGCGATCAGATTGGCTCAATCACACCAGGATTGCAGGCGGACATTATCGCGCTGGATGGGGATCCGGTGAAGGACATTACTGCGGTGCGGCGCGTGGTGTTTGTGATGAAGGGCGGAGTTGTTTACAAGAATGATGGTCGCGAGCCTAGGTGAAGGGGTGCGGGAGATAATTAGTGGCCAGGGCCGGACTTGGGGGAGGCGCCTGGCTGCGGAGGATCCCTCCTTTGAGGTGGGGTGTTTGCAGGGGAACCTCCTTGTGACGGGTTTTCGGCGCCGGTGTTGGGGGAAATGATGGCAGGCGCGGCAGGCCTGGCGGGGTAGTAACGAGCGCCGATGCCGAAAGCAAGGGATATCACGGAGAGAATGAGCGCGAGAGCGAGCAGCCACTGCAGGAGCGAGAGGCGGTGCTCGGCGGCGCGAAGATGCTCATCGAGTTTCGCCCTCAAGGATTCGTATTCGGCTTTGGAAACGTAACCTGCCATTGCTTCCTCCTCTGACCCTGCGGCGACACCGTCTGCGCCGGCTGCGATTGCATCCTGGCGGCACATGATTCCAAACGTGACGTCATCACCGCTGCCTTTTTCCGAAGCATCATGGAGAATTCCCGGAAGCTGCGCGGAAACTTTCTGGAGTCCGCCGGTACGCGCTATGTTTAGGAAATCGTGGCCGATGAGGAGAAAATCTTCGTCCGAGCGAAAGGAGTTGGCGTAGCCATCGGTGGAAACCAGAATAAGCGCGGGCGGATGGTGAAGCGGCGCTTCCACGTGCCAGCGGAAATCCTTCCACGCTTCGGGCTGGCAGAGTGAAGTGGTCTGATTGGCGATGAGGC
The DNA here is from genome assembly GCA_035604795.1 of Candidatus Limnocylindrales bacterium. Taxonomy (GTDB): domain Bacteria; phylum Acidobacteriota; class Terriglobia; order Acidiferrales; family UBA7541; genus DASTCZ01. The sequence goes on along the minus strand of DATNHU010000109.1, from coordinate 11,497 downwards.
GCGCATCGGCCGGGACCGGGCGGACGGTTTTGCCGGCGTCGTCGACCCAGAGGATGTCGCCATCGCCGATTTGAAGAAAGACGGCGTAATTCTCGGTGACGAGGACGACCAGGAGAGTAGCGCCGTAGGCGACGAGCGGATTGTTTGTGACTTCGGCGCGCGCGTCGGCGTCCTGGGGATCCTGAAGGCGGGAGAACTCCTCTTCGCGGAATGGATTTGCAGCGAGGTGCGCGGAAACACTGGCGGTCCAGTTTTCCACAACGCGCTGCGGGAGCTCGGCCACATCGGTGCGAAGGCTGTTGGCGTCAGATTGGCTGCCGTGCATTTTTGCGAAAGCCAACAAAAGAGAAGTTGCGGCCTGCACAGCGAGTTTCGCGCCCGAAGCGCTACGGAAATGTTGCGGGCTGCCGTGGCCGTCGGCGATGGCCAGAATGGCAGGCGGGCCAAAACCACTTTCGGGGAGCCAGAAACTGAGGGCGTCCTGGTTGGGCAGGTTTCCTTTGACGTGCGATGCACCGCGGCAGGATTCGCCGATCACCTGCCATTGAATTTTTCGCGCCGCGGTTTCCATTAAGAAGGCCCTTCCCACTTCCAAGAATTGCTTCAGGGGCTGAAACCCCTGAGAATCCTGCAACGAATTCCGAAGTCAAAACACTAACGAAACACTTGCAACTACCAGATAACGCTGGACGGAGCGGTCTGCGCTGGTTGCGGCACAACCGATGAAACCTTCCGTCCACTGAGGACGGAGGTGGAAACAAAGCGCATGTATTCCACGAGCGCTTCGGGATTATCGGCCTGGAGTACGTGGATTTCCGGGTTGTCGATAAAGCGCTTCAAAGTTTTTTGGTGCGCATCTGTGCCGATGCCGATAGAAAGGCGCGTGGAAGCTTTGCCCCAGGGCTGCGAAAGCAAATATTGCATGCCGCCTTCAAAATCGTCGGTGGGGCGGCCATCGGAAATCAAGACAAGCGCTGGAGGAAGCGAACGCGGGCTGAGCGGAGGCATCTTCATTTCTTCGGCGACCAGTCGCAGAGCAGCACCGAGGTTGGTGCGCGCTTCGGGATCAGCGGTCAGGTCGGTCCAGCGAAATTCGGAAAGAAGCGTGGGTTGGGCGATGTGCCACTGAGCTGCGGTGGAAAAGCGAATGGCGCGGATGAGCACTTCTGCGCCGGAGTTCTGTGCGGCGGCGCGCTGCATGTGGGGAATCAGCTCGCGGATGGCGGTGTTGAGCGCGTCAATTTTTCCGTTGAGGGACATGGAGCCGGAGCAGTCGAGCAGCCAGATAAAATGGAGCGGGCGCTTGGCCATGACTCCACCAGGGCGGCGAGTGGTGATGCCGGTGTCGAGAGGGTTGCCCATGTGAATGCCTCCTTTCCTCTAAGAGTAAGATCCGGCGACACCTTATGCCGCGAATGCGCGGGGGCTGGTGGTCCGCCTCTTATGGAGACGCCGCGGAAGGGCGGATATTACCGCAGAATGGAAGGGTTGGGGAGGGTGGGTGAGGGAGCGGCGAACTATTCGTGTCTCAGTGCGACCATGGGATCCACGCGCATGGCGCGGCGCGTGGGGACATAGGACGCGGCAAAGGCCACGAGGGCGAGGAGCGCGGCCACACTTACGAACGTCAGCGGGTCCGCCGGACGCACCTGGAAAAGTTGGCTGGCGAGAAAACGGGACAAGGCGAGCGCTGCCGGTATTCCTAGCGCCAAGCCAAGCAACACCAAAATCGCGGATTCTCCGAAAATCAGACGCAGAACATTAGCGGGCGAGGCGCCGAGCGCGATGCGAATCCCAATTTCGTGAGTTCGGCGAGAGACGGAATAAGAAATGACGCCGAAAATCCCCGCGGCGGCCAAGACCAGTGCCAGCAACCCAAACAGACCGATCAACAGCGTGCGGAATCTAGGCTGGGCCACGGACGCGTAGAAAATGTCGGGCATGGCGGCGATATCCGTGACCGGCAGGTCTTTATCCATTTTGCGGACTTCCTCGCGGACGGTTGCGGCTACGTCGGATGGAGTAAGGTCGCTCCGAGTGATGATGATCGCGCCCCAAAGCGGCGCTTGAACGAAGGGCACATACATCATGGGGCCGGGGCTCTTGTTGAGCGCGACATCGCGGATGTCTCCAACGACTCCCACGATTTCCCGCGTAGCGTTGGGCGCGAGGGGAAATCCAAAAGTGAGCCGCTGACCGAGGGGATCCTGGTTGGAGAAATATTGGCGGGCCATGGCCTGGCTGATGATGGTCACGGGCGCCGAGGACGGCGAGTCGTACTGATTAAAGAAGCGGCCGCGAAGCAAGGGAATACCCATCACACGAAAATATTCCGGGCTGATGGAAGAGTAATCCGCGGTGCGCGAAACGCCGGCATTCGCGCGGGGAACTCCCACGATGTCGAATTGCTGGTTCACAGCATTGTGTGCCACGGGCAGGGGTATACCGATTGCCGAATCCTCCAGACCGGGATGACCCTGAACGCGAGGCAGTAATTCGCTTGCGAAGGCGGCCCATTGGCTGGGCATGGAATATTGAAATCTGGGCAGGGAGACTTCGGCCTTTACCAGATGCGCGGGATTGAAGCCCGGATCTACCGACGTTAATGAAATGAAGCTGCGGATCAGCAGCCCCGCGCCCACCAGCAGAATCATCGCCAGCGCAATTTCCGCGACGGCCAGCAGGTTTCGCGCGCGGCGGCGCAGGTTGGCTTCACCGGATTGGCCGGCGCCTTCCTTGAGGCTGGTGCGCAGATTGGAATCGGCGGCGAAGAGCGCCGGCGCCAAACCAAAAACGAAGCCGGCGGCCACAGAAAGCAGAAGTGCAAAAATAAGTACGGCGGGATCCACGTGGATGATGGAGGCTTCGGGCAAATCGGACGGCAGGAGCGTGCCGAGAGTTCGCACGCCCCAATAGGCAAGCCCGATCCCGGCGAGGCCGCCGAGAAGGCCGAGGGTCGCGGTCTCCGCGAGGAGCTGCCGGACGATCCGGCCGCGGCCGGCACCCAAGGCGATGCGAACGGCCATTTCGCGGACGCGTGACGTGGCGCGAGCAAGGAGCAGGTTGGCGATGTTGGCGCAGGCAATCAACAGAACGAGGCCAACAGCACCCATGAGGACGAACAAAGCGGACCTTAGATTACTGACCAGCCCTGCTTGAAGAGGGACGACGTGGACAACCCAGCCGTCGTTCTCGGCTGGAAATTCCTTGGCGAGCCGGGCGGCGATGGCATCCATTTCCGCTTGCGCCTGGGCAACGGAAACGCCGGGTTTGAGGCGCGCCAGCGTGCGCAACAAGCGGATGTTGCGCTTAGGCATCCAAGCACTCCAAAGAGGGTCCTGCACAATTGGAATCCAGACGTCCGAGTTCTTGGTCACGAACGGCATTCGAAAACTCGCCGACATGATCCCAATAATGGTGAAGGAACGTTTATCGAGATCAATGGAGGTGCCGATTACGCCCGGATCCGCGCCGAAGTGGCTGCGCCACAAATCCTCGCTCAGGATTACCACGGGCGCGGCGCCTTGCTTGCCATCTTCATGAAGAAATGTGCGGCCGGCGATGGGCTTCACGCCCAAGGTGGAAAAAATCTCCGGCGTGACATCACCCGTGTGGACAGTGGTGGGATCGCCGTGCCCGGTCAAGGTCAGATCGTGATTTTGATTTCCGGCTACATCGAGGAAGACCTGATTCTGTTCCCGGAGCTCAGTGAAACTCGGAAAGGCCCAGCTGTACGCAACGATCCCTTCTTGTGGCTTGGATTCAAAAACGATGACCAATTGATTTGGATTGGGATAGGGCAGCGGTTTGAGGAGAACCGCGTAGACCACGCTAAAGATGGCGGTGTTGGCGCCGATGCCGAGCGCCAGCGTGAGGATGGCGACGGCCGTGAAGCCGGGGGATTTGCGCAAGGTGCGGAGACCGAAGCGGATGTCCTGTAGCAACTGCTCCAGCCAGAGGACGCTCCATACCTTGCGAGTGTCTTCATGGACGCGCGTTACGTTGCCGAACTTGCGCAAGGCCGCATGATGTGCATCATCAGGGGACATGCCGCGCGTGATATTGTCCGTGGTTTCCCGCGCGATGTGGTCGCGGATGTCCTGGTCGAGATCGTTGAGCATGCGCTTGCGATTGGTCATGATTGGCCCTCCCGCTGAGCGGGACGGAGGATCCTGGCGATGGCGCCAGCTAGCTTGTCCCACTTACCAGTTTCAACCGTCAGTTGCCGCCGGCCTTTGGCGGTCAGTCCATAAAATTTGGCGCGGCGATTGTTTTCGGAGGTGCCTTCTTCAAATGAAATCCATCCGCGCTTGATGAGCCGGTGGAGCGCGGGATAAAGAGATCCTTGTTCGACCTGGAGAACGTCGGCAGATTTGGATTCAATGTTTTTGGCGATGGCGTGACCGTGGGCCGGGCCCAACTGCAGGGTGCGGAGGATGAGCAGGTCCAGAGTGCCCTGGAGGAGCTCAATCCGTTGCCGGTCTTGTTTGGTAGACATTCTAGGTGAGGGTACGCCGGGACGGGTAGAATGTCAAGGGGAACAGCCTGCTGGTCCTTAAGAGAGACCGTTACCGCAAGACTGCCTCTGATCCGACCAACACGGCGCGCTGAAGGTGGTCCGAAATTCCGGGACATAGAGAGAGCCGTGGCCATTGATGCAGAAATATTCTGTGCCGCTCCGCTCCAGAAATATTTGGGAGAGTTGGCCGATTCTGTTTGGATTGGAAAGCAACCGTAGGCACACAGGGCAGCGCTGTCTCTGGTCGAGGAAGGCCCAGCGAAATGCGAGGAAGTAGGCGACCAGAGTGAATTGCGGCAGGAGGCGGCCAAGCACCGGCGCCAAGTTCAGAGTCCCGCAAAATACGATGGAGATGATCAAACACAATTTGACTGCCAGAAAAGTCCATCTTTCCAGTCTCTTGGCGCGAGATAGTGTTCCGGGCATCGCGGAATATTCACCGATCGCCAAGGATGTGGTGGAAGGCGACGCCAGAAAAGCAAAAGCTACCAGCAGGAAATAGCCGAAGATAACCGCGCGACTATCCCTGGCCTCATGCATGAACGCCTCGTAAGGGCCGGAGGAACGAAAAAAGAAGGAAACAGAGAGCGCGGCAAGCACCGAGAGAAACAGGAGGCAGTTCAACGGGGATTGCAGCCACAGGTGCCTGCGAGAATCAGGACTGCAATCATTACGCCGAAAACAGACGGCATCTTTGAAAGCACCGAGAGAGAAAAATAGCGCGGTTTTTTTGCGCAACAATCCGCTCCAATTCCAATGTGCACGACGCATCGCGTGGCGCGACGATTCGCGCGAACGCAAATTGCGCGGCGAAGGATCGCAGCTCTGCAGGACGTACCAGAGCTCTGAATTCCATCCGGCCAGCCACTCCGCGCGGCGCGAGCGCGGCACGAGAACCGCAGCGCTCGAAAGGATGATCGAATGCATGGGGATGCCGCGGCGTTTGGTCTGAATGTTCATACCTTCTCACCTCCCAGTGACGGGACAAGCCTGGCCAGGAGCGGATATCGCTTGCTGGACGTGCGCAGCGCGGTCTTGCCGGAAGGCGTGATCTTGTAATATTTCCTGGGCGGGCGCTGCTCTGCATCCGCAATGGACTGAAGCTCGCGCTGAGAGCAAATCAGGCCCTCCTGTTCCAGGCGGCGCAACGCTGGATAGACGGTCCCGCTAGGAAGACCGGTGGTCTCCATCAGGTTGTAGCCATAGACATAACCGGAATGGATGGCCAGAAGTATCATGGCAGCGGTGTGAGAAAGCTTCGGGTCTGAGAGCATGGGCGAAGTATACCCTATGTAGAATGCTACTTGACAGGCCTGACAGTAGAATGCTACATAGGGGGCCTGATGATGGCCACGCCCGGTTGAAGGGCGGATTCGCGGGGGAGACGGCCGCCTTTCCTGTCAGCTAGAAACATGCTGCAACTCCAAAATGTCTCGAAGAGGTTCCATGGGATGGTCGCCGTTGACGACGTGAGCTTTTCGGCGCGGGCCGGCGAGATTACGGGATACCTGGGGCCGAACGGCTCGGGCAAATCCACTACGATGAAGATGATCACCGGGCTTATCGCGATGAGCTCCGGCGAGATCTTGTTTGAGGGTGCGCCCATTCGGCGTGACCTGATCGCGTTTAAGCGGCGATTTGGATATGTCCCGGAGGAGCCGCATCTTTACTCGCATCTTAGCGGGCATGAATACCTCATGATGGTGGGCCAACTTCGGAATCTACCGCCCGCGACCGCAGCGGAGCGGATTGACGGGATGCTCCAGTTGCTTTCGCTGTATCGCGATCGGCACGCGGCGATATCAGGGTACTCGAAAGGTATGCGGCAAAAAGTTCTGCTCATCGCGGCACTCCTGCACAATCCCGATCTGATCCTGCTGGATGAACCGTTTTCGGGGCTCGATGTCGGCTCGGGGCTCATCTTGCGCAGCTTGATTCAGGAGTTGGCGGCGCGGGGCAAGGTGGTTCTGTTTAGCTCTCACGAACTTGAAACCGTGGAACGAGTCTGCTCGCGCGTCGTGATTCTGCATCGTGGCAAGTTGGTGGCTGACGATTCCATCGAGCGGCTGCGCATTTTGATGGAGCTTCCTTCACTTGAGAGAATTTTCTCTCAGCTTGCCATTGAACAAAACACAACTGTGATTTCGAAAGAAATCGCGGACCTGATCGGGGCATGAGCGTCTCCCGTGAGTAGACTTCAATTCCGTGTCCTCTACCGACTGTTCCTTTTTCGAGTGGTCGATCTGGAATTGCTTTCCGATTCAGCCAGAGGCGACGCCAGCAAGCTGTTCGGCCAGTTCGCGGCGTTGCTCATTATGGTAAGTCTGCTGCTCGCGTATGCGGGGTTGGTTCTTGGCGGAGTCCACGCGCCCGGACCGCAAAAGATGGTTTCAAACTGGAGCTTTGAGCTTTTCTTGATTTCGACGACGATGCTGGTCGTGGGATTGTTTACTGTTTTGAGCTGGGATTCGATGTTCCCTGACCGGCGGGACGTTTTGATGCTCGCTCCCCTGCCTGTGCCCGCACGGACATTTTTCCTGGCGAAAGTGGCGGCAGTGACGACGGCATTGGGTCTGGCTGTTGGAGCACTGCACAGTTTTGCGGGGCTTGCGTGGCCCATAGCTTTATCACCAGCACACAGCGGAGTCCTGGGAGAGATACGATCGTTCGGGGCGTACTGGATTACCATGATTTCAGCCGGTGCGTTCCTGCTTTGTTCACTATTGTGCGTGCAAGGACTGGCCGCGCTTCTTCCGCGGCAACTATTCCTGCGCGTATCCGCATTCTTACAACTGAGCGCGTTCTGTCTGCTGCTCAGCGTTTACTTTCTCCAGCCGACGATGGTGACGCCGGAAGAGCTAACCGTACCTCGGAATCAACATCTGCTCGCCTTGCTTCCGCCGTATTGGTTTCTGGGAATGTTTCAGACACTCAACGGAAGCGCGCATCCAGCACTTACGCCGCTGGCGTGGCGCGGGGCGTGTGGCCTAGCGATCGCAGTATTGGGAGCCGGTGTGGCGTTCCTGCTATCGTATTTCCGCACTCTTCGGAAGATTGTGGAGGAACCGGACATCGCACCCGGCGCTCGAGGAGGGCATTGGTTGCCGAGCTTTGGAGATGCTGCGATGACGGCGCTGGTGCAATTCAACATTCGGACAGTATTCCGGAGCCGCCAGCACCGACTTATTTTGTCTTTCGTTTTGGGGCTTGCGTTCACGGTCATCGTTCTTTATGTGAAAACACCGCTGGCCCAAAATAATCTGCAGGGCGCGCCCGGCACAAACCCATGGCTCCAGGCAAATGTGCCGCTCTTGGTTTCGAGCATCGTGATGATGTGGTTTGCGGTGATCGGAACACGGATGGTGTTTGCGATGCCGATCGAGCTGCGCGCCAACTGGATTTTCCGTACGACGAATGTGCGAGGAGTAAAGGATTGCTTAAGCGCCACGCGACGCTCTCTGCTTACGCTAGCGGTGGCGCCCGTTTGGATGATTTGGGCGGGAGTGCTTATGTGGCTGTGGCCGTTGCGACCGGCGGCGGAACATTTGGCGGTGCTAGGACTTCTGGGGGTTATATTGGTGGAGGCCTGCCTGCACGACTTTCACAAAATTCCGTTCACTTGCTCTTATCTACCCGGCAAAGCCAATGTGTACCACCTTTTTTTCCTGTACGCGATGATATCGGTTTTCTTGCTGGATGGGTCAGCCACGCTGGAACTGAATTCATTCCGGAACACGGGGCAATACACCGTCTTCCTGATGGTCATGACCTTCGTGGCCATTTTGATGAGGCGGCGCACGCAGATGCTGGCGCGATCCGATGGACAGGAATTGCGATTCGAGGAAGAGGGAGATCCAGCAGTCATTGAATTGGGGCTGAATTGAGGCCGCGCGACAAGCCAAGTGCGCGCTGGCTAGTGGCTCTTGTTCCAGGTCATGCGGCCGCGCTTGGGGTCGTTGCTTACGAATTCGATTTGGTCCGCGTTATCGACGGTATAGGTGCCGCTATCTGTTAGAGTGCCCGAGCCGGTGAGGATCTCGTAGGTGCTCTGGCCATGTTTGGCGGTCATGGAGCCGCTGCCTCGATAGCTGGCTTCAAATGTGTAGCGAAAGTTGTAGTCGATGGTGAGCTTCATGTTGCCGGTAAGTCCATCCACCGGAATGCTGGTAATCCAACTGCCCACAAAGGTAATGCGGTCCACTTCGGGGACGCCGCGGTCCACCGTGCTCCAATCATATTCGGCGGGACCGTAAGGACCGACCACCGGGCCGCTGAAAAATATCTTCTCCTGATTTTCGATGCGGTAGTGGGCGTCGATCCTTCCGGCGTGATCGGAATGGAGGACGAGAGTTTTCTCGTTGTCCAAAACTTCCACGGTGCCCGCGTCGGAAAGTGTTTCGGTGAGTGTGTAACTGCCGAAGGTGGTTACATGCCAGCTCCTGTTCCAGGTGGCCGAGCCATCGGCCATGCTGTTTCGCCAATCTCCGACGAGAGCCCCGTCAAAATTTGCTCTCACAAAAAAATACCAGCAACCAATCGCGATGATGATGAGAAGACCCACGAGAATAATGGGGCCCGCCTTTCCTGACTTGGGAGCCGGAGGCATGGGAACGGTTTGCGGTGGAAAGGGTTGAGGAACTGGCTGCGGAGGTGGCGTCTGACTGAAAATGGGCGGAGCCTGTTGCGGGACGTTGCCCATGGCCGAAACCGGCGGTGGAGGAACTGACACCCAGACCGATTGAGATCGAGGGGGAGGCGGCGCACCGGGAGATGGGAATCCGGGGACATTTTGGGGGGCGCCAAGATTTGCGCCCGCGCCGGAAAAGGAACTGGGCGCGGCAATGGGCCCGACACCAAGCGCCATCGCCCAGGAATCAATGGCCCAGACCGCTGCTTCGGGCGACATGCGCTCTTGTTCCTGAAGCCGCTGACTCCAACTAGACGTGACGGTGGCCCAAGGCACGGAGGGATTGGCGGCGGCGGAAAGAAGGCTGGCCGGCGCGCCCTGGCGCAGAGCTCCCATGATGGCCACGACCTCGGTGGGACTCTGCGGATAAGCAGATTGAAGCTGAAAGTAGAGGCGTTGCGGGTCATTCAAGAGCGAATTGCCTTCCGCGCGCAAAAGCTCCGCCAATTTCATGCGAGGAAGATCGTTCATCATAGGATTTCTCCCCGGATGTTGCCAAATTGAACGGATGTGCCCGGCGAGAGGCGGATCGTTTTTCCGCTGGGGATTTCGCGGGATTCGCCCTTGGGTGTCCAAGCCATCCAGGCGGCCGTGGAAAGATTCTTGAGTCCGAGGATGGTGGGGTCGGCAGGATGGCGGGTGACCTCGGCAACAATTCCATCACCGGCAGCGGCGCGCAGGCCGGGGAGATCCGCTTCGGCGAAGCGGCGGCCGGGAATCAAAGAATTTCGCTGGCCTGCGACGAAGAATGTGAGGCCGGATGATTGCTGCGGCGGCGCAGTTTGCTGCGGGATGACGGGCGCACCGGGAGGTACCGAGGGTGCATTTGCGGGGATCACTGTCATGGGTCGAGCCGGCGGCGGTGGGCCAACAGTTTGCGGCGGAGTCCAAGCCGGGGCGCCGGGCGGAGGAGGAAAAGGCGGAGCCGGAGGAAAGCCGGGATTAAAAGGCTGCTGCGGTTGCGACGGCGTCCCGTATTGAGAAGGAAGCGGTGCGGGCATGCCAGTGAATTGAGGCTGCTGAGGAGGCGCTTGCGCGCCGTGATAAAGCTGGGTCGCAAAGTTGCTGCCGCGCGTTGGGGAAATCTGCCGTGCTTTCAAAATCGCGGCGCCCAGAAGAGCATAGGAAATTATCCCCACGGCGAGCATAGGTAAGGGCGAATCCAGCGAATCCCAAAGCGCGTGCAGAATTCCGGCAAATCCCCAGCCAATTGCGATGGTTTGCCAGCGGCCTTTGGGCTTCATCATGGCCAAACCGATAAAGTATCCCCAGTAACCGCTATAGGCGATGTGGCCGGAGAGATCCCCGCCGACGCGAACAAGAAGGAGATTGAGGCCCTCGGTCAAACCGCCCTGATGCATTGCCTGTGGGACGTACTGCAACATCGTCTCAAACATGGTGAAGCCGAGAGCAGAGCCGGTGGCGAGGAGGATTCCATCGAGTGGTTCATTCACTTCCAAAGGGCGCGCGAAAGCTGACGTGATTTTCGGGGCAAAGAATGCACAGAGAAGGACGGGTATGGCCTTCATCAACTCTTCCTTCAGTCCGACCTGAACGAAAATGTTATAGAGCAGCGTGGGATATGAATATTGACTCCATGTTTGAGGGTCAAACGTTGCATTGGGAACGGTCATGGGGATGCTGAAGACTTGGTTGAAAAAGTCGAGTCCGAAATAAATGATGAGCGCGGTCATTCCCGCGGGAACCAACGGAAGCCACATCGGTTTGACTTTTCCGCATTGCCTGTAGACCAGGTAGTAGGTGCCGATGGCCAAGCCCAGTGCCAGGAACCAGAGGAACGGATTGGCTAAAGTGAGTCCCAGGAGGAAGAGGACGGCGTAGGGAATGAGATGGGCCTTGCTTACAACTTCTTTCCCTTTTCCAAGGAACGGGAAGAGTTGCGACTTGGTCGGGCGGTCCGACTCTCTCTGCTGGTACGGTCCCCCGGGCCGGCTTGCCATCATCTGCTCACTTTCTCGACAAACCATACGGTGATGGTCCCGGCAGCGCCGGGACTGATTCGGGAGCGTACATCACTCGGGGCGATGTTGCTCATAGAATTTCTCCACGCGCGTCGCCGAAGGTGAAGACTATGCCGCGCGCAAGGCGAATTGCCTTCTCCGGGGGGACTTCCCCTTCCAAGCCTCCGGGAAGACGAATTTTCCAGGTGGCAGTGGAACAGTTTCGCAAACCAAATTCGCCCGGGTGCTTCGGACTGGAAACCACTTCCGCCAATACACCATCTTCCGCGGAGGCAGAAAGACCGGGAATGTCACCCGCCGTGATTTTGA
>DATNHU010000108.1:0-2845 GCA_035604795.1 Candidatus Limnocylindrales bacterium | reverse complement strand
AGAAACGCGCTGAGTTGCGGGCGATCCTGGAGAATGAGTCGGCAGGCCGGTCAGCAGCCGCAGATACGCCTACAGCGGATTCGCCATGAAACACAGTAAAAAGACAAGCAGCGCCAGGAGCGCGCCAAATCTGCGGTTGGGGTCCAGCGGAGTGGGATCGTAAATGGGGGCGGCGCGGAAGTAGCGCACACCAAACAAAAGCGCGGCCCAGATCAGCCAGCCCCTCCATAGGAAAAATCCCATTGGCACCAGAATGACTGGCAAGATCAGCGAAACGATGCGGTGAAGCCGTGGGCTGACGGAGCGCAGAATGTGCCCGCCATCGAGTTGCCCTACCGGCAACAAATTTAACGCCGTGGCAAAGAGTCCGACCCAGGCGGCGCGTCCCACGGGATGCAAGATCAAATCGCCCGCATGGGCGTTCGGCTGAATCACGGCGGAGATCAGGTGCATCAATCCAGGCACGCCGAAAACCAGATCGCCGTCGCCATTGCTCGCGAGCGATGGAACCAATTTCGCGTGAAGCACTCCATACGCCATCGCGGGAATCGCCAGGACAAATCCCACCAGTGGCCCGGAAGCGCCAACATCAAACAGCGCACGCGCAGAACGTATCGACGAACGAATCAGGATGAACGCGCCGAACGTCCCGATCAGCGTGGGCGCGGGAATGAACATTGGGTAACTCGAGCGGATGTGGTGGTACCGGCAGGCGAAATAATGCCCCAGTTCGTGCGCCAGCAGAATCGTCAGCAGCGTTATCGCGAAGGGTAGTCCGGTCAAAAGCGCTGCGGGATGGCGATAGGCGAGAGTGAACGTCTGCATGAGCGTATCAAGCGAGCCAGCCTGATTGTGCGCGTAGGCCGCCGCGAAATGCGTGCCCGCAAGGAGACACGTGACGAGCGTGAGGGAAAAGAGAAACACAGCGAGGATGAGCGAACGAGTTGGGGGATGCGGAGGAGTTGCGGCGTAAGAAGGCGCGTACGCGGCCAAATCCCGCCACGGGTCGGGCTCCAGAAGAGCGGGAGCGCGCTGCTCTGTTTCCGGTGGGGTCACGAAGTTCTACTTGGCCGCACCTGCAACGGTACCCTCCAGGCCCTGCAGTTCTTTGCCGGGCTTGAAGCGCACCGCTTTACCGGGAGGAATGCTGACCTCTTCTCCCGTGCGAGGATTCCGCCCAATGCCGGTTTTGCGCGGCTTCACACTGAAGACTCCGAACTTGCGCAATTCGATGCGTTGACCCTTGCCCAGGGCGCCCTTCAGCGATTCAAAGATCGTTTCCACGGCTTGTTCCGCTTTGGTGCGACTGATGTTGGTCTTGCCTACCACCGCGTTTACAATATCGAGCTTGATCACACCGGCCTCCGGAGCGCTACGTGGCCCGATGCTATTGGGTGCGGCGTAGGTTGTCAAGACGTGTTACCTCGACTAGACTCTTACCTTTCAAGAACACAATTTTCTCATATCTGTGTGAGGAGGAGTGGATGTCTGTTAAGCCTGACCGTTGGATTCGCAAGATGGCGCTGGAGCACAAGATGATCGAGCCGTTTACCGACCGGCAGGTGCGGGAAGGCGTCATCAGCTACGGCGTCTCCTCGTATGGGTACGACATCCGGGTGGCGGACGAGTTCCGCATTTTCACCAATGTGAACTCGACGATCGTCGATCCGAAGCATTTCGACTCGCGCTCGCTCGTGGATTACAAGGGCGACGTCTGCATCATCCCGCCCAACTCGTTCGCATTGGCGCGTTCGGTGGAGTATTTCCGCATCCCGCGCAATGTGTTGACGATCTGCCTGGGCAAATCCACTTACGCGCGTTGCGGCATCATCGTGAACGTGACGCCGTTCGAGCCGGAATGGGAAGGCTTCGTGACGCTGGAAATCAGCAACACCACGCCGTTGCCGGCGAAAATCTACGCGAACGAAGGCCTTTGCCAGGTGATCTTTTTCCAGAGCGATGAAGATTGCGAAGTCAGCTACAAGGACAAAAAAGGGAAGTACCAGGCGCAGGGCGGCATCGTCCTGCCGCGATTGTAGACGGCACTACGCTCGTGCCCTGCAAGGTGGCGTGAATTCTCCGCCCTTGTTTATTTCTGCGCGAAGGGCGCGGGCTGGCCCCATTGCCCGCTCATGACAAATTCGTGCAAAGGCTTGCGTGTCCGCGGCGCCAACTCGCGCTCGCGCAAGACATCGGGAAGTGTTTGCGGGTCGCCCGCATGGCCGATGGCGAACACGGCAATGGGCTCCCAGCCATTCGGAATAGCGAAGGCTTCGATGGCCTTGTGGGGATCGAATCCGGCCATTTGATGGACGAATAGCCCTCTCGAAGTGGCTTCCGTAGTCAATTGCGAGACCGCTGCGCCCGTATCGTAGAACGCGTTGCGGTTGGAATGCCCATTCCTCGCGAACGACAGTTCCGAGACGGCGATGGCCAGGACCGGCGCGTGCTTCGCCCAGGTTTGATTGAATTCCACGAGCGTGCCAAGAATCTTCTTGAACGTGTCTCCGTCTCCCCGCGTTCCCACCAGGAAGGCCCACGGCTGCTCGTTATTGCTGGAGGGCGCCCAACGCGCGGCTTCAAACAAGCTTTGCAGAATTTCCAGTGAAACCTCTTTTTCCGAGAAAGCGCGCGGGCTCCAGCGCTCGCGAATCAATTCATGAATGGGATATTGTGTCGCTGCTGACTTCTGCATCTGTTTTCTCCTAAGGATTTCTGAAGCCGGGATTGCGGCGGGCGGCGCGTTTTCGCCGCCCACTGTTATTTTGGAATCCATCCTGCTCCTGCGGTGATTTACTTGGCTGGAGGAGGAATGAACATCTCCACATCGAGCGTGATGCGCACA
>DATNHU010000107.1:0-5410 GCA_035604795.1 Candidatus Limnocylindrales bacterium | reverse complement strand
CCAGGCCAAGAAGAAAACCAACATCGCGCACGCAAGCCGAACTCCTCGGCGTAATCGCACACCTTCACACCGCTCCGCGCCCCGCATCCTTCCCCGTGCCCGCTCGTCCCGCTGTCATCCTGAGCCCGCCGCGGCGGGCGAAGGACCCCTCCGAAGACTTTGCCTTCGCCGTTCCTCCGTCGCCCTCTCGCCCCGGTGTCATCCTGCTTGTCCCGAGGCACGATGGGAGCGAAGCCGAAGGGAAACCGACGCTGGATATCACAAAGGAAGCTCTGAAGGCGGCATTCCCCACGCACCACCTGACGCGAATAAATCGACCAATCACAGGAGAGTCTCAAACTAAGCTTTTTGGCAACAATGACCCTCGCCTCGGAGAGGTTGATTTAATCCTAACTCCATGATTCCAAGGATCTCGGGACACGATAACTTGTCACCTGCCTTCCAAAAACTTCTTGACACAATCTATAACTCCCTCGTAATATTCCCTGCAGACTCGGACGACCGTTTCGAATAGTCCTCTCGAAACTCCTTCCCTGACTGCTGAAATTCATTCGAATTGCCAATGATTCTTGCAATATGGCGATCCGCAAGTCACAACAAAGGAGTCCCGATTTGGCTCTGTTTTGCCCTCTAATCCCCAACATCCACCTTAAAATCTTCAATGTAGTAACTATCTAGATAACACTTAAGTCCCACAGAATCCGCACTTACAAGGGGGGGGCAAACAGTATGAAAACACTCAACTTTAACCCTACTGGAATGCGCACTTACGACGATGGTGCCACCTATCCCGTTTAGAATGCGCACTTACCAAAAACATGGGGTGGGGGAGGGTCCGCTCATATGGAATGAGCGGGCCGACGGGGATTTGCGCGCGCCCCTGCGGGCGCGGCCACCGGAGTGCCGTCGTCTTTGCTGACGGGGTCCGACTTGCTGGAGCCCCGCAGCGCTCGAGTGAGGCTCGCCGCAGCCCCGCGGCACACAGAAGAGGATGCCCCAACTGCTGCAAGATGGTGCAAACCTGTCCCATTTCGGCACGGAAAAGTGCTCGCCTTAATTCCGCTGGAGTGTTAGTCTCCCGCTGCTAGCGGGGCGGTTGGAACCCGCCTCGACAGGGTCCCCTCTTTTGGCACTCTTGGATCGGAAATCAATCGTTGGCGGCGTGCGCCAGGGCATTTCCCAATTTGGCGGGCTGCTCTCCGGAGGATACGAAAATGGATATGAAGAAGACACTTGGAGCCATCGTGGCAAGCTTCGTGGTGCAGTATGGAGGAGATTATCTGCTTCACGGGATCATCTTGAAGTCCTCGTATGCCGACACGGTTGACCTTTGGCGCAGCGATGCCGACATGATGCACCGCATGTGGGTCCTGATTTTGGCGCAGCTCATTTTTGCCATCGCCGCCGTGTTGATCTATCAAAGGGGCGTGGAAAAGAAAGCCTGGATTGGGCAGGGCATCCGCTTCGGAATTCTGCTGGCGTTGGTCGCGGTCATTCCCAACAACATGATTTGGTACGTTGTTGTGCCCATGCCTCACCAGCTGGCACTGCATTCGGCGCTGGGTGACGGGATCCTGGCAATATTGGTTGGCCTAGTGATTGCCGGAATCTGCCAGCCCGCGCAGAGCTAGTTGATTATTGAGGTGCGCTGTTCCCCGGTTTGGGCGCATTTGCGGCGCCGTCCAAACCGGCATCGGCCAAACCCGCGTCGGCTAAACCAAAGCTACGCGAGACGTGGCGGTCCACCGTTTTATCCGGCAGCAGCCGCACGAACCACATGGCCCGCCCCGCGCTCGCCGGAACCGAATAACGCGCGCGCGGGTCGCGCGCTTTCAGCGCACCAAGAACAATTTCCGCGCAATCTTCCGACGTGGTATGTGCTTTATCTTTTTCAGCCTGCCATCCCTTCACGAAGCCGCGATATACACCGGCGTACGGGCCGGACTTGGACAGCTCCTTGTATTCCGATACAAGTTCAGTGGAAGTTTCCTCAATTTTCGTGCGGATAATTCCCGGCTCAATCAGAATCACTTTCACTCCGAACGGGATCAGTTCATACCGCAGAGCGTCGCTCATCGCTTCCACGGCAAACTTTGTGCCGGAGTAAGGTCCGAAAAGTGGCAGCGCGAATCGTCCGCCTTGTGAACTCATATTGACGATCCAGCCGCGCCGCCGCGCGCGCATCTCCGGCAGCACCTGTTGGATCAGCCGCACGTAGGCGAAATAGTTGGTCTCGAATTGTGCGCGCAGATGCTCCATGCGGATTTCTTCCATGGTCACCACGTAGGCGATGCCGGCGTTGTTGATGAGCACGTCCACCGGCCCCGCGGCGGAACGCAGCTCCGCGAGAGCGCGGGCGACGCTCGATTCGTCGCACACATCCATCTCCAGCGGCGTGACGGACAGGTTCAATTTCCGCGCCTCATCCGCAACGCGCGCGCGACGCTCCGCCGACCGCCCCGCCGTGAAAACGCGGTGGCCTTCGCGCGCCAAACGCAGAGCTATGGCCTTTCCCAATCCCTCCGTGCCGCCAGTCACCAAGATTGTCAACGCTTCTTGCGCATTTGCCATGGCAACTCCTTAAGCCCACGCTACCGCAAAGCGCGCGGCAAGACCAGCGAGCTTAACTTACTGCTAAAAACTGTGGACAAGAGGCATTCTGTGCGGCATTGTCGGAAGCTTCCAAAGGGAGGAAAGCCATGAAATCGTACTTGGAGAAAACAATCCTACTTCTATTGAGCGTGATGCTGCTGGTTGTGCCAGGCGCTGCCGCGGGCCGCGCGGATGACCGCGATTCGTCCGCGGCGAAGCCCGCCTCTTCTGGTAGCGCCAAGGCAGCGCCCGCGCCGCCCATTGATGAGGGGTACACCGCAAAGATTAAGCAGTTCACGACGGATCCGATGTTTTCCACTGAGCTGGTGGATCATCTCCCCGCTTCCTCCACGGTGCCGTCGCCGGAAAAAATTCTCGGCTATATAGCCGGCGCGGAAAATCATCTCACTTACACAAAGGATTTGTATCGCTACTACGACGCGCTGGCCAAGGCCACTCCGCGAGTGAAAGTGTGGAGAGTGGGAAAAAGTGAAGAGGGGCGCGACTTTTTGATGGTCGCCGTGAGCGACGATTCCAATATGGCGCAAATCGAAAAGTTCAAGCAGATCACCGCGAAACTTGCCGATCCTCGAAAAATTTCCGATGCCGAAGCGCAGCAGCTTATCAAGGATGGCAAACCGATGTACTGGGCCTCGGGCTCGATCCATTCGCCGGAGACCGGTTCGCCTGAAATGCTGATGGAGCTGGCCTACCGCCTGGCGGTGGAAGATACGCCTTTCATCCAAAACATCCGCAAGAACTCGATTGTTTTAATCACGCCGGTGCTGGAAGTGGATGGGCGCGACCGCATGGTGGACACGTACAACTATCACCTCGCGCATCCCGATAAGCCGCAAATGAATTTGCTTTACTGGGGGCATTACGTGGCCCACGACAACAATCGCGACGGCATCGCGCAGGCGCTGCAACTTTCCAAGGTGCAGATGCGCAGCTTCCTGGAGTGGCATGCCACGGTGATGCACGACCTCCACGAATCCGAGCCGTTTCTCTATGTGATGACCGGCACGGGTCCCTACAACGCGTGGCTCGATCCCATCGTGGTCAGCGAATGGCAGGAAATGGCCTACAACGACATTAAGCAAATGACCGAGCGCGGCGTGCCCGGCGTTTGGACGCACGATTTTTATGATGGTTGGGCGGCGAATTACATGCTCTACGCGGCCACCGGGCACAATGCTGTGGGCCGCTTCTATGAAACTTTCGGCAACGGCGGCGCGGACACGCGCATGCGCAATGTGCCCGCAAATCAAACCACCCGCGAGTGGTTCCGTCCCAATCCTCCACTTTCGCGCGTGAACTGGTCGCAACGGGATAACGTGAATATGCAGGAGAGCGGCATTCTTTTCTCCATGGCCTACACCGCCGATCACGCACAGGAATTTCTCTCCAATTTCTATTTGAAGAGCAAGCGCTCTGTTGCCAAGGCCGCCACCGAAGGGCCCGCGGCGTATGTGATCCTGAATGACGGGAAGCGCCCCGTGCTCGCCGCGCAACTTGCCGCGCTCCTGCAACAGCAGGGCTGTGAGATCCATACGCTCAATTCAGAAATTGAGGTAAAGCAACGGCGTCCCGCGCCGCCCGCCGCATCTTCAGGCGGAGGTGGAGGGCGAGGTGGCCGCGGCGGAGGAGGAGCCGGGGCAGGCGGTGGCGCAGCTTCAGGCGGTGGCGCTGCTCCTGCTACGGACGACGCTTCGCAGCGCGCGGGTGGCGGAACAAGCGGCGGCACGATCAGCGTGAAAATACCCGCGGGCAGTTACGTCATCCGCATGGATCAACCCTACAGCCGCATGGCGGACATGCTGCTGGACACTCAGTATTTCAATGTCAACGATCCTCGTCCCTATGACGACACGGGCTGGACGCTCGGGCCTTTACGAAACGTGGCCACGATCCGTGTGACGGACAATTCCATTCTTAAAGCGCCGATGACTCTCATTCAGGGCGAAGCGCGCGCCACCGGCAACTACAGCGCTTCGGCCGCAAAATATTTCCTGGTCAATGCGAATGCGGAACCCGTTCTGGCCACGCTGCGTTTCCGCCTGAAAAACGTCAAAATGTTTGCCGCTGAAGCAGCCTTCGATTCCGACGGCGCAAAATATAACGCCGGCACGTTCATCATTCCGGCGGATGGCAATCCCGCGGACGTCGCATCGCAACTTGAATCCGCGACCAAAGATCTCGGCATTCGCGTGAAGGGCTCCCCGGCTGAGCCCAGCGTTGCCAAGCACGAAGTCGCTGTCCCGCGCATCGCCGTGGTTCACACCTGGGTCAACACGCAGAATGAAGGCTGGTACCGTCTGGGCCTCGACGAAATGAAGGTGCCCTACGCCTACATTTCCGACCACGACGTTCGCGACACGGCCAATCTTCGCGATCGCTTCGATGTAATCATTTTTCCTCCGGGTGCTGGAAACATCGCAACGATGATCAATGGAATACCAAAGCGGATCGAGCCTGACGGAACCGATTTTAGCGGGCCGATTCCATGGAAGCACACGGAACAGACTCCCAACCTGGCCACCGCAGACGGTCAGCCCGACCAGACCGACGACATTCGCGGCGGGCTGGGCTTCGAGGGTCTTGCCCACCTGAAGAAATTTATTGATGACGGCGGGCTATTCATTCCCATCACCTCGGTGGCACAACTGCCGATTGATCTGGGCATGACCAGCGGCATATCCATCGCGCCAACGCCGCAACTTCAGGCGCGCGGCTCGATCTATCTTTCCAACGTGGAGGATCGCACCAGTCCAATCGCTTATGGTTACGATGAAACGCTGGGAGTTTATTTCAGCCA
>DATNHU010000106.1:0-25699 GCA_035604795.1 Candidatus Limnocylindrales bacterium | reverse complement strand
AAGTTGGCATTCAGGATGTTCAATCCGCAAAGAGCCCGGAAGAAAAAGTGGAAATTGTCCGTGAAGAGAGCAGACGGGCACCGACACTTTTCCTTGGAGACGGCATTAACGACGCGCCCGCCATGCAAGCGGCCACAGTTGGGGTTGCGTTCGGAGTAAAAAATGACATCACCTCCGAGGCCGCCGACGCCGTCGTGCTGGAAACTTCGCTCAGCCAGGTGGATGTGTTGATGCACATCGGCCGCCGGATGAGAACCATCGCGCTGCAAAGCGCGGTTGGCGGTATGGCACTGAGCATAGTGGGAATGATCGCGGCCGCGTTCGGACATCTGCCTCCGATCGCCGGAGCCATCACGCAGGAGTTGATCGATCTTATTGTGGTATTGAATGCTGTGCGGGCGGCACTGCCCGGCAAGCAGCTCACTGATTTCTAAATTTCATTTCAATCCGAGCTTAAAAAGGCGTCCCCGCGATATACTCCGCGCCACGGGAGGGCACTATGCCGCGATGGTCTCGCCGTAGGTTCCTGAAAAACAGTCTGGCAGCATCGGCTGGGGCCGTGGCAGCGAAAGCTGCCTTGCCTTTGCCTCTTGGCGCCGATGCCGCCCCCACTTCATCTCCGGTTGGTTCGGCCATCGTCCAGGCCGAAGCCGCGGCAACTTCTGTTCCTCGCGAAAAGCTTCTCTTGGATTTCGGGTGGAAATTTACCCTCGGCCACGCAGATGACCCCGCAAAGGATTTTGGATATGGCTCAACCCGGCGCGAAGCCACGTTTGCAAAATCCGGCTCATTTCCTCCTGTGACCCGCGTGAATTTTGACGACAGCGCATGGCGCAGCGTTGACCTTCCTCACGATTGGGCCGTAGAGCTTCCGTTCGATAAGGGCAATCCAACATTGGATCGCAATGGGAAGCCGACCGGCAGCTACGACTTGCCGGATCACGGCGCAAAGGCGCTCGGCCGCGAGTACCCGGAGACAAGCATCGGCTGGTATCGCCGCGTGTTCGATATTCCTGCGTCGGATGCGGGCAGGCGCATCGCCGTCATTTTCGACGGGGCATTTCGACATGCCATGGTGATGTTCAACGGGCACTACATCGGCGAAGAATTCAGCGGCTATGCGCCTTTCCGGTTCGATCTGACCGACTTCGTGAATTATGGCGACAAGAATATTTTAACCGTCCGCGTGGATGCAACGCTCGGCGAGGGATGGTTCTACGAGGGCGCGGGAATTTACAGACACGTGCGGCTGATGAAGACAGATCCCGTGAACGTCACGCCGTCTGGAACCTATGTGAGGTCCGAAGTGAACGGTGATTCAGCCACTTTGTTCTTCAAGACCGAAGTACAGAACGAAAGCGGCAAAGACAGGACCTGCCGCGTGATTTCTCGCGCCGTGGACACTGACGGAAAAGTGGTCGCCGTGGGCCAATCGAAACCAGCAACGATCGAAGCTGGAGGCATTCTTGAATTCGAGTCGCAGGCAACCCTCAGCCATCCGCGGCTGTGGTCCGTTGAAGAACCGAATCTCTATCGCTGGGTAACGATTGTCGAAGCCGATGGCGTGATTGTGGATCGCCAGCAAGCGACGTTGGGTATCCGCACAGTGCGCTTTGACGCCGACAAGGGGTTCTTTCTGAATGACAAGCCCGTGAAAATCAAGGGCACTTGCAATCATCAGGACCACGCCGGCGTGGGCGCGGCGCTGCCCGACCGTCTGCAGAGTTATCGCCTGGAGCGTCTGAAGGAAATGGGAGTGAATGGTTGCCGCACATCGCACAATCCGCCAACGCCGGAATTTCTGGATGCGTGCGACCGCCTGGGAATGCTGGTGATGTGCGAGACGCGGATGATGTCGTCAAACCCGGTGGGGCTCCAGCAAGTGGAGCGCATGATCAAGCGCTTCCGGAATCATCCCAGCATCATTATCTGGTCGCTGGGAAATGAAGAGCGTGAACAATCCACGCCGCGCGGCGCAAAGATTGTGGCCACCATGAAAAGGTTGGCAAAGAAATTGGACCCGAGCCGGCCAGTGACCATGGCCATGAATGGCGGATGGGGCAAGGGAGTATCCGACGTGGTAGACGTGCAGGGCTGCAACTACTACGAGGGGCAGATTGACGACTTCCACGCGAAATTTCCCAAGCAGCCGATGATCGGAACGGAAACAGCGAGCCACTATATGACCCGCGGGATCTACGAGACCGACAAAGTGAAGGGATACGTCAGCGCCTACGACGTGAATGCACCGAGCTACGCAAAAACCGCGGAAAAATGGTGGAAGTTTTATGCCGAGCGCCCATTCCTGGCCGGCGGCTTCCTCTGGACGGGTTTCGATTATCGCGGTGAGCCCAGTCCCTATAACTGGCCGTGCATCAGCTCGCACTTCGGCGCAATGGACACTTGCGGCTTCCCCAAGGACACCTATTTTTATTATCAGGCCTGGTGGGGATCGAAGCCCGTGCTGCATCTTTTTCCGCACTGGAATTGGAGCGGGAAAGAGGGCCAGGAAATTGATGTTTGGTGTCACAGCAATCTGGATAGCGTGGAGCTTTTCTTGAATGACGTGAGTTTGGGCTTGAAAAAAGTGGAGCGTAACTCCCACGTGGAATGGAAAGTGAAATACGCGCCGGGAACAATTGAGGCGCGCGGCAGCAAGGACGGAAAGATTGTGCTGACCGATAAGCGCGAGACAACCGGCGTACCGACCGGAGTTGCGCTTCGCCCTGACCGTGTGAAGATCTCCGCCGATGGCGAAGATGTTTCCGTGGTTGTAGTGGAAGTGCTGGACGCACAGGGGCGCATCGTCCCAACCGCCTCAAACGAGATTAGTTTTGCGGTTGCGGGCGGCGGCCGAATCATAGGCGTTGGAAACGGAGACCCGAGTTGCCACGAATCAGACCAGGGCGCGAAGCGCAGCGTGTTCAACGGGCTGTGCATGGCGATTGTGCAAGCGCCCAAGCAGTCCGGCGAAATCACAGTTTCGGCCACCGGCGATGGACTGAAGAGCGCATCCGTGGTGATTCGAGCGGAATCGGCAGAATTGCGGCCGGCCGTTGCGTGAATTAGAGGCGCGATATCTTTCCGCGGAGTAAACTCTACCGGCAATTCGTGGGAGCGGAAGTGTGTCTGACCCGAAGACCGAATACGCGCTGCGGCTTGAAGCCCGCCTGAAAACCATCGCCGGTAAAGAACGCGTTCATCTTCAACTTGGTTACTGGAAATTGGGCACGATTGCTGCGGGGCTGGTGCTGGCGTGGCTTTCCCTTGCCAGGAATTTATTTTCGCCTTACTGGCTCATTGCGGTAGTTGTCCTCTATGTGATCCTGGCCGTCTGGCATGACCGCGTGATCCGCGCGCGAACCCATGCCGAGACGGCGGCGGCATTTTATCGCCGCGGAATTGCGCGCATCGAAGACCGCTGGCCAGGCACGGGCGAACCCGGCGAAAGATTCCGCGACTCAAAACACATTTACGCGGAGGATCTGGATCTTTTCGGGCGTGGCGGACTTTTTGAGCTGCTCTCCACAGCGCGTCTGCCCATGGGTGAAAACCGGCTGGCCAATTGGCTGTGCGTGCCTTCACCGAGAGAAACAATCCTGGAGCGCCAGGGGCTGCTTCAATCGTTGCGCGACAATCTGGATTTGCGTGAGGATTTGGCCGTCATGGGCGAAGACCTGCGCGTCAAGCTCAATCCGGAAACGCTCGAGGGCTGGTCCGAAAGCGCTCATATTCTACCCGCAGGCCCGATGCGCGCGGTGGCGGCGCTGCTTGCAGTTTGCTTCCTCGCGGCTCTGATCGTTGACTTCACCGCGCACACACACATTCCGGTGCTCTTGGTTCTGGCGATTGAGGCGGTCTTCTTGCGATGGCTGAGGCCGCGCGCGCAAACCGTGATCGGCGGGCTGGCCACCAATGAGGAAGGGCTGCTCCTGTTCGCGGAAATCCTCAAGCGCATTGAGGGGGAACAATTCACGTCGCCGCGGTTGCAGAGCTTTTCCGCTGAATTGAAGCATGGCGCTGAGCCGGCTTCTCGCGCGATTCGCAAACTTGCGCTGATCGTTTCTTACATTGACGGCCGCGAAAGCCCTCTGGCCTTGCTGGCGGAGTTGCCGCTGCTCTATTCCGTGCAGGTGGCGTTTGCTGCGGAGGCCTGGCGCGCGCGCTGGGGCAAGCGCATGCGCGGCTGGATTGAAATTGTTGCGGAAATGGAAGCGTTGCTCTCTCTCGCGGCATATTCCTACGAGCATCCCGCCGATCCATTCCCTGAAATTATGGAGCCCGAAAATTCGCAGGCATTGTTTGATGGCGTGGAGCTGGGACATCCATTGATTCCTTCCGCCCGCTGCGTACGAAATTCGGCGCGGCTGGACGCTCAGTTGCGCGTGATGTTGGTAAGCGGATCGAACATGTCGGGCAAGAGCACGTTTTTGCGAACGGCAGGAATCAACACCGTTCTGGCCATGGCCGGAGCGCCCATCCGGGGGAAATCGCTTCGATTGACGCCGCTGGCCATTGGTTCGCGGATTCGTAGCACGGATTCGCTGCAGGAAAATCGCTCCAGTTTTTATACCGAGATCCTGCAAATTCGTCAGGTCTTCGAGCTGATGAACCAAGGCGCGCCGTTGTTATTCCTGTTCGACGAACTGCTCGAAGGCACCAATTCCAACGATCGCCGTGCGGGTGCCGAAGGTTTAATCCGCGCGCTGCTGAATCACGGCGCTATCGGCGTGGTGACCACGCACGATCTGGCGCTGACCGATTTGCCTCACGTGCTCGGCAATCAGGTGCGGAACAAACATTTCCAGGACTACGTTGAGGACGGCAAAATGCGGTTCGATTACAAATTGCGCGATGGAGTGGTAGCGAAAAGCAACGCTATTGAATTGATGCGGCTGATCGGCCTGGACCTCTGAGCAACCCACCTATGCTGTGGGTTGTGTAGCTCACCTCGAAGTGAAAACGTGAGGTTGTTGGAAGCCAATTGAGCTTACGTGGCTGGCAACAGGTCGGTCGTGGGCAAGTCCAGCAACAATAGAGCAGAAACAAAGAGTCGCTGTTGACAGGTACATCCGCGACGATAGCTGCGAAAGACCTCAGGTCTTCAACCCGACCTGAGCTACACGAATCCATATTAAAGCCATAGGCTGGGCGAAGGGCCTTGCGCACGTGGACGTATTGTGCGATGCTCCCCTAAAGGATTTATGGGTAACGCTCACGACAAGCAGGGCGATCTGGTGCAGGGAACGCTGGACATGCTGGTGCTGAAGTCGCTGGCGCACGGCCCGAGGCACGGCTACGCCGTGGCGGAATGGATTGCGGAAACCTCCTCGGAAGTTCTGAAAGTGGAGGAAGGAGCGCTCTATCCGGCGCTGCACCGGCTGGAGCTGCGCGGGCTGCTCGCTTCCGAATGGGGTGCCTCCGAAAACAACCGGCGCGCCAAGTATTACTCCCTCACCACGCGCGGGCGCACAGCACTGGCCGCGGAATCGGAACACTGGCGGAAGATGACTTCCGCCATCGCGCGCGTGATGCAGACGACTTAGGAGGAGGCGTGTTGCAGGAATGGCTCACGCGAACCTGGCTGCGGATCAAAGCGCTCGCGAAGCGCAAGCAGCATGACCGTGATCTCGAGGAAGAGCTGCAATTCCATCTGGCCAAGCGCGAGGAGAAATTCGCCGCGAGCGGGTCTGGAGTGCGAGAGGCTCACTACGCCGCGCGGCGGAGTATCGGTAACGCAAATTCAGTGCGCGAGGTTACCCGCGAAATGTGGACCTTCAACTGGCTGGAAGATTTTTGGCAAGACTTGCGCTACGGCGCGCGAATGTTGCGCAAGAACCCCGGCTTCACGGCCACCGCGATCCTTACCCTCGCGCTGGGCATCGGCGCGAACACCGCGATTTTCAGCGTGGTAAATGCCGTGCTGCTGCGGCCTCTGCCCTACAGGGATTCCGCGCGGCTGTACTGGATCTCTGATTTTGTGCCTCAGTTTAATGGGACCTTGGTTGGCAGTTCCGATTTCCTTGCCTGGCGGGAACAGAACACCGTGTTCGAGGAGATGGCCGCTTACAACGACTCCGCAAATAATTTGACCGGTGACGGCGATCCGGAAAGAGCAGCCGTGTCGGGGATTACGGCGAATTTTTTCCCCCTTCTTGGAGTCACACCGGCAATCGGCCGCGACTTTGTAGATGAAGAAGATCGCGCGGGTGGGCCGCCCGTCGCCATCCTGGGCCACCACCTCTGGGAGCTGCGCTACGGCGGAGATCCCAGAATACTGGATCGGTCCGTTCAGGTGGACAATCACGCTTATAGGGTTGTGGGAGTTATGTCCCCTGATTTCCGCTTCCCCGACAATGATGTGAGCCCTGATCTGTTTGTGCCGCTAAAGCTGCCCGCCAAACCGGATTGGAGCCCTCAAACTCCTCAGCAGATTGTGAGTGTCCTGGGACGAGTGAAACCGGGGACCCATTCGGACCGGGTGCTTGCCGAGTTGAAGATTATGAACCGGCAGATCGCGAAGCAATATCCCGCAGAAATTGCCGGCATCGCGAGCAGCGTGGAAGTGCGTCTGGTGAATCTGCATGACAAACTTGCGGGCGATACCCGCGCCGACCTCTTGATTCTGCTTGGAGCTGTCTCCCTGTTGCTTCTCATCAGTTGCGCAAACGTGGCGAATTTGCAACTGGCACGGTCATCCGTTCGGCTACGGGAATTTTCCGTGCGCATGGCTTTGGGCGCAGGAAAATTCCGGCTGGTCCGCCAATTGATCACGGAAAATGTGTTGCTGGCGGTGATTTCTGCGGGCTTCGGATTATTCGTTGCGCGCGAAAGGATTCAATTGTTCCGCGCGATTGCTCCACCTGGAATTCCCCATCCCGAGATGGTGGTGATGGATAACCGGGTTCTTGGCTTCACTGTGTTGGTTGCCGTGTTCACTGGAATCCTTTTCGGTTTGGCCCCGGTGTTCGCGACATTTCATACCGACTTGAATCAACCTCTAAAGGAAGGCCACGGAAGTTCGGGCACCACGCCGGCCCGTGTCCGGTTACGAGGAGTCCTGATGGTATGCGAGTTGGCCATGGCGTTGATGGTGATGGCGAGCGCTGGTTTGCTCATCAGCAGCTTCGTGAGGCTGATGGACGTTTCGCCCGGGTTCGATGCGCGGAATCTTCTGGTCGCCCAAATCAAGCTGTCGTCCATCAATTATGGAAAGCGGGAGCAACAAATCGCATTTGTCGCCCGATTGGTGGATGCCGCAAAGGGCTTGCCGGGCGTGAAGATGGCGGCCGTGGGTAACAGCCTGCCGATGATGGTGTACGACACCAAATCCGTTATACGCGTGATGGGTCAAGCACAAGCGCCTTCCAGAGTGCTTCCCATGTTCCCCGTCATTGCCGCAAGCGCGGATTACTTTCGTACGCTCGGCATTCCGCAATTGGAGGGACGCGCGTTTGATGCACGGGACGGAGCAGATGCGCCGGGCGTTGCGATCATCAACCGCGCGTTTGCAACCCAATACGTGGGAAATGCCAATCCGCTGGGACAATCCATCCGCATGGGCGGTGGCCCCGATCCACCCTGGATGCAAATCGTCGGAGTCGTGGGTGACGAGAGGCACGAGGGCCTCGAAACGGATGCGCCGCCACAGGTGTATGTCCCTCTGGACCAGAGCCGATTGCAATACATCCAGGTAGCGCTCCGCACCGAATCTGATCCGGCGGGAGTAGCCTCTGAATTGAAACACGCGGTGTCGCAATTGGATCCTAATCTCCCGGTATACGACGTGAGCACGATGGAGCAGCGTCTCTCCAATTCGATGAGTGCGCGAAGATTTGACATGCTGATGCTGGGAATCTTCGCCGCTGTTGCCCTGATCGTGGCGGGAATCGGAGTTTATGGTGTGGTGTCCTACGCAACGTCTCAAAGGGTGCACGAGTTTGGCATTCGCGTGGCGCTTGGCGCGGGCCCGGCGGATTTGGTGCGCCTGGTCTTGAAACACGGGATGCGGCTGACCTCGATCGGCGTCGTGGTAGGGATCGTTGGCGCATTGGGTGTCACACGACTGTTGAAGAGCCTGCTCTTTGAGATCAAACCGACGGACCCGCTCACGCTTGTGATTGTTGCCGCGTTGCTTGCGGCCGTCGCGCTGCTGGCCTGCTACATTCCCGCGCGGCGCGCGATGCGTGTGGACCCCATGGTTGCGCTGCGCCACGAATGAAGATACTTTCTTCGCATTCGGTGGCGCACGTTCATCGAATGGGACGGCCGCGACAGGATGACTTTCACTTCGCTCGAAACGTGTTGGCAAGACGTTCGGTTTGGCGTCCGGACGCTGCGCAAGAACGCGGCCTTCTCTGCGGTTGCCATCCTGACGCTGGCATTGGGAATTTGCGCAAATACAGCGCTGTTTTCCATAGTGAACGGCGTCCTGTTGAACCCTCTGCCTTATCCGCAGGCTGGTGAACTGGTTTCGATCAATGGAAAAACTCCAGGGGCGAATGCGGGCCCGATTACCTACCTGAATTTTCTTGATTGGCAACGCGAGTCCAAAACGTTTTCCTCCATGGCCATGTACCGGAATCAGGATTTTAATTTCACCGGCGCTGATCTGGCCGAACGTGTGAGCGGCTACATGATTTCCGCGGACTTTTTTTCCACCCTTCGAGTGAACCCGATTCTCGGCCGGTCATTTCGGCCCGAAGAAGATCAAGTGGGCGTGGGACCGGTGGTGATTCTCAGCGAGGGGTTTTGGAAACGCAAATTCGGTTCTTCGCCCGGGATTGTGGGGAAACCGGTCATTCTGAATGGCACACCGTACATCATCGTCGGCGTGATTCCCGCGACCTTCAGTTTCTATGGCCACGATCGCGATGTGTACACGCCCATCGGCCAGTGGAGCGATCCTTCCTTTCGCGACCGCAGAATTGATATGAGCGCACACGCGATCGGGCGGCTCAAGCCCGGCGTGCCGCTCTCGCAAGCGAAAGCGGACATGGACGGCGTGGCCCAAAATCTCGCGGTGGCATTTCCGGAGGCCGATAAGGGCATTGGCATCACGCTGGCTTCCATGAAGGACGATATGGTCGGCAATGTTCGGCCATTTCTGCTGGTGCTTCTGGGCGCGGTCGGATTTGTGCTGTTGATTGCGTGCGTAAATGTGGCCAATCTTTTATTGGCGCGGTCGGCGGGGAGGTCGCGCGAGTTTGCAATTCGCGCGGCAATGGGCGCCAGCCAGGGTCGCGTGATTCGCCAGCTTCTCACCGAAAGCATTCTGCTTGCCGGCCTGGGCGGGGCGCTGGGGCTTTTGATGGCGGCTTGGGCGACCCGGGCGCTTATCCAGACTTTGCCCGCCGCGTTGCCGCGTTCCAACGAAATCTCACTGGATGCGCGTGTATTGATTTTCACAATGGCCTTGTCGCTGTTTGCCGGAATCATTTTTGGCCTCGCTCCAGCGTTGAAAACATCGCGCACGGACTTGCAAGAAATATTGAAGGAAAGCGGTCGCGGCGGCAGCGGCGCCCGCCATCGCCTGCAAGGAATCTTCGTGGCCGGCGAAGTAGCCATGGCCCTGGTCTTACTTGTTGGCGCCGGACTGATGATTCGCAGCCTGGCGGCGCTTTGGACAGTCAATCCCGGCTTCAATCCCAGCCACGCCATCACATTCAATTTATCGCTGCCGGCCAACTCTTCGACCAGCGCGGCCGAAACGCGTGCACGGTTGCGCGAATTCGACAGAAAGGTCGCATCCATCCCGGGTGTGGAGGCGGTGACGATTACGCTTGGCTCGCGACCCATGAAACATGATTCCACGTTACCGTTCTGGAGGGAGGGCCAGCCCAAGCCTGCGAATATAAACGAAATGAATCAGGCAATGTTTTATCTGGTTGAATCCGGCTATCAGCAGGCCATGGGAATCACGCTCCAGCGCGGGCGATGGATCAGGGATGAGGACAATGAAAATTCTCCCGTGGTCATCGTGATTGACGATGTTTTCGCACGAACCTACTTCCCAAACGAAGATCCCCTCGGGAAGCGCGTCAATCTGGCACTCTTCGGCGTGCCGGTGGAAATTGTTGGCGTCGTCGGCCACGTGAAACAGTGGGGGCTGGACGCGGACGCAAAATCGGCCATCGAGGCGCAATTTTTCTATCCTTTCATGCAGCTTCCTTCCAACATGACGCCGCTGGTTGCTGCAAATGTAGCGGTCGTGTTGCGAACCACAGGCGATCCAACCGCTACCGTGGAACCGCTCCGCCGGACGATTCGTCAACTCGATCCCAGGGAAGTGATCTACAGTGTGGAAACATTGGATGAAATCGTGTCCAATTCGTTCGCGGCCCGGAGACTCTCCATGATCCTCCTGGGAATTTTTTCCGCGCTGGCGCTTTTGCTTTCGTGTCTGGGAATCTACGGCGTGGTTTCTTACGCCGTTACGCAGCAGACGCGCGAGATCGGAGTCCGCTTGGCGCTGGGCGCGCAGCAACGCGACGTATTGCGGCTCATCCTGGGGCAGGGGGCGAAACTTTCGCTAATTGGCGTGGGCCTAGGCGTTGCCGCAGCGCTGGTGCTGACGCGACTGATGGCCGCGTTGCTCTTTGGCGTCAGCGGAACTGATCCGCTTACTTTCAGCGCCGTGGCGTTTATTTTATTTGGCGTGGCGCTGCTGGCTTGCTATGTCCCGGCTCGGCGCGCGATGCGCGTGGATCCTATGGTCGCGCTGAGACACGAATAAGTGTTAGGGATAGTTCTTGCTGAGAGCAATAGATTTCGTTTATTCCTCCAATCTGTTTGCGGGGGGCCACCCCCCTATCGTTTACGTATGAATATCATTCTAAATGGCTTACGGGCATCTATCGTCCAATGAATGTCATTCTAAAGGACTTAAGAGTGCCCTCCCATTCCTTTTGCCCGTAAAGGGCTCATCCAGCAAGGGCTTACGGCGATTTCATGCGTGTGTCCTGACTTCCATTCCATTAAATACAAACCGATGTGGGCTGCGGATCTTCGGGGGCATTCCGGCTGGCGCTGCCCCAGAGGGAAAGACCGATTTCAGATCTCATGTTTGAGATGTAAGAGCGGTCGAGCGCGATTCAATTTATCTTCGCAATAGATTAAATGGTAGTCGAAAGTTAAACGTTGAAACTCGTAAAAATATATTGGGGCAGGGGAATTTCGCTACACATTCATGTTCGAATGCTTATGGTGGGGGGAATCGGGAGGGACTCCGCCGGACACTGCCTGACCCTTTACCGCCACAGCGGAGAAAGGATGCGGGACCCACTAGCGAAAGGTGGCTATCGGCTACTGTCATCCAGAAAACATCGCGTCTGCCCCCGTCTGTCGCAGTCTTGCATTTTGAAGGGCTGAATCAAATCAATGGGTGTGTTTGCGGGGAACTGTCGGCGATGGAATCGTTGAGTCGTATACGTCAAGCTTCGCAAGGTTCTTGGTAAGGAAGCGCACCATATCTGTGAACGAATTCCGGTCGGGTCCATTGCGAAGGACGACGTGGTAGCTTCCATTGCGCACCCCCTCGAAAACCCAAGTATCTGCGTCAAGCTCATAGCCTGTCTTATGAGGATCGAGCTCAGGCCTCATCGACCAGAAATCGACCCTCTGAACCATTTGCAAGAATATCTTAACGTCTGCAGCCGGTGCATCTTTGACTGTCCTGGTAACCACAGTGCGGACCTCAGGATCTGGGCTGGGCCATTGTTGCGAGATAAAGATTTGGGCGCTTCCGTCCTTTTTCAAAGATAGACGTACTGCAATCACATATCCTCTTGTGCCCCCAACTGCGTCCAATCTATAGGAGAAACTATTCGGGTCCTGGGCAGCAGCGAGTAGGGACGGTTCGCCAAAGTAGTTCAAATACTGGGAAAAGAAATTACTGAACCCGATTGTGTCCGGAGGGAAGAATTCGATCGGCTGGCCGGTTGATTGTGGAGGGCTTTGCGATGTGGTTTGGCGCGCGCTCACCACTGTCAGAGTGGAAACCGCGACCCAAAACACAGCCGATGCTGCAAACCTCAATATCCTCATGTGTGTGGCGGGTGTCCGTTGTTGTGAGGTTGCTCTGATGACGCGCGAACACGGATAGAGAATAACATCCGGGGAACTATCCGCGGAGTACCTCGAGGGGCACCCGAAACCAAATTCAGTATTGATACGATGGCCACCCGCCCCTCAGCCCTGGCGCAGGACGTCGGCAGGGTTGGAACGAGCGGCGGCGCGCGCGGGGGCGTAGCAACCCGCAGCGGCAGTGAGCGCGAGCAGCACGATGGCTACGGCGATGGGCTCCGCCTGCCAAACGGCCACCGGGCCAAGCCAGTGCTCCATCAGGGGATGCATGGCGCGGGAAGCCGCCGCGCCAAACAGCGCGCCCACCAAAACCGCGAGGACCAGCGCACGCGTCACATTCCAAGCCAGCCGGCCCGGAGGCGCGCCGAGTGCTGCACGGACCGCAAGCTCATGCCCGCGCGCTGCCACTATTCCTGCAGCAACCGCGTACACGCCCTGGATGCTCAGTCCCAGGCCGAGCAACCCCAGCAGAAGCATGCCTGCCATGCGGGCCAGCGGGCGGGTCAATGTGGCCTGCCAGCGCGCCTGCATAGTCGTAACATCCGAAATATCCAGAGGGTTCGCCATTCCGTCCAACAACTGTGGCGCGAGAACGGTGACGGCGCTCGCTGAGGAATCCGTGCGCAAAATCACAGCGCTGCAACAGTCGTCGTACTGCGTGTCGGGCACATAGACCATCGGAACCGGATGCTGAGACCAGAAGCCCGTGAAATTCGCGGCCACGCCGACGATCTTGTAATGGAGCTGCAGTTTTGACCCGGCAGCGATCCGCGAACCCACGGCCTGCTCGGGCGAGTCCCAGTTCCGCTGGGCCATATCCAAACTAATGATTGCCACCGGCTCGCCGCCGCGGTGGTCAGTGTTGTCAAAGTTGCGGCCGAACAGGATCGGAATCCCGAGAGTGCGGAAATAGCTGGGCGTAACAGAAAAGGGCTGGATGGTATCACGCAAAGTTCCGGTCGCATCGCTCTGCTTAACAAAAGACATGGGACGGTTGTCCGGTGGAAAATGGCTCACCAATGCGATCGCCCGTGTGCCCGGCAGGCGCTCCAGCCGGGATTGAACTTGCCGATTGAGTTCATCTCCCTGGGCGTCGGAAAGCTGGACCCAGTCTCGCATTCCAAGCGACATAGTCACCGTGCGGCTCGGCTCTGGCCCGAGATTGGCGGCCGAGAGTGTAGCGTAGGTCTTGGCCGTGAGCGCTGCTGCCGCCAGCAGGCAAATTCCTATCCCTGCCTGTGCTGCCAACAGAACGAGACGCCAGCGGCCGGCCCCGGGACCGGTGTCGCTAAGGCCGGTGTAGGCCGTTGCGCCGCCCGCTGATGCAAGCGCACGCGAAGCTCCCGGTCCATTCGCTGCGGCCACCAGCAGCGCCGACCAAATCAACGATGCGGCCAGGGCGAAAGTCGCAAAGGCGAGCAGAACGGAGAGATTCAAAGGCGGCGGAACCTGCAAGGCCTGGCCAAGTCCGGCTGCCGGTACCAACCATGCCAGCACTCGCAGCAGCGCAGAGGCAAACCACACGCCCAGTCCCAGCGATAGAAGTGTGAGTAAGCATTTTTCCGCCGCTACATCGCTCCACAGGCGCCAGCGGCTTGCGCCCAGTACAACACGAATGGCTATCTCGCGGCGCCGTCTCCTGCCTTCCGCTCCCATGAGGACGGCGAGATTAACGCAGGCCACCAGGAACACCAGCCCCACACCTGATACGAGCAGTCCCATGGTCTGCCGCGCGGGGCCGTGTGCTATCGCGTCCAGGCCCTGCACCACGGGGCGATTCTGCCGCTCGAAACTATAGATCTGCCCAATGCGTTTCGTTACCACGGTTAATGCGGCCTCGGCCTGCTCCACGCTGACTCCGGGGCGGAGCCGCCCCACCCCGAAGAACAAATTGCCCTGCCGGGGACGGTTCGCAATGTTCGGCGGAATCAGAATCCACAGGTCAGGCTCCCTGATAAGGAATGGAAGCGGGATGCCCACGCCCGCGGGAAGGACGCCGACAATTTGTAGGGGCGACTTGTAGCTCCCCGACGCGTCCGAGGCACTCCAAACAGTCTCGCCAATCACCGATGAACTGCCACCGTACCGGGTCTGCCAAAGGTGTTCGCCGATCCAAACGGGATGAGTCGCGTTGTCGCCGTAAGTTTTATCGTCAAGCCGTACAGCGCGCCCCAAAACGGGGCGTATTCCCAGATCGTTGAACATGCTCGCCTGGATGAAGCCTTCGTTAATTTCTGTCGCGCCTCCGCCGTCAATCAACCAAAATGGCGAGGCGGGAGTAAAGGCGCCAAGTGAGGAGAAAATAGTGTGGGTTGCATCGGAAAAATCCGCCACATCAGGGCCGGCTAACGCCATCACCGCCGCAGCGGGCTCGGTTTGCTCCCAAACTGCTACGAGCTGACCGGGATCGCGATACGGCAGCGGCTGATAACCGAGCGCCAGCATCAGACTGACCAGCGCCGCCGCCGCTCCCATGCCCACGGCGATGGTGACGGAGAACTGCGAGGTCATGAGCGGGCTCCGCCGCCAGGTTCGCAGCCAAGCGCCTACCATGATGCCGAGTCCTTCTTCGACTGCGGACGCAGAGTCGCGATGGAGAGAAAAAGCAAGGATCTGCTGGGATCGAGCCCAGCGCTACATGGTTACTCTACATTTGCGGCAATGGCAATAAATAAGTTGGAAGCTAAAGTTGGTGATGAGCTAATGCACAGTTGCCAGCCATATTTGCGCAAGTGGCAGCGAGAACCCTCAGGTCTTCACTTCGACCTGAGCTACACAAACCAGCGGCGGGCGCCGCGGGCGGGTCAAAGATCCGTCCCTACGAAAACGTGCGCAAGGGCGCCGCGACGAGAAAGGATTCCTAAACCAATGACAAGCCGCGAGGAGGGCTGGTACGCTTGACACGCGCGCCGGCATTTCGTATGGTTGGATTGTAAAGCTCAAGCCGCAAGGGCCTGAGTTTTCATGCAGAGTGGCCGAGGGAACGGGCCCGACGACGCCACGGCAACCGGTGGGGTGCAATGCCCTTCATCCGGTGCCAATTCCCGCCCCGAGTCGCGGGGGGACATGGGAATTTAGGCGAACACCCTAAATCTTCTCACCCCAGACTTGAAGGAACTCCGGCGCGAAGCGATTTTGTCTTCGTGCATGCCGGTGCATTCGTGCATCGAGCATCGCCGGATGTTCCTTCAATCCGCAATTCAAATATTCGGGAAAATGCCGAGGCTGGCCGTGAGCGAACATTATC
The DNA here is from genome assembly GCA_035604795.1 of Candidatus Limnocylindrales bacterium. Classification (GTDB taxonomy): domain Bacteria; phylum Acidobacteriota; class Terriglobia; order Acidiferrales; family UBA7541; genus DASTCZ01. The sequence continues at coordinate 10,368 of DATNHU010000106.1, read as the reverse complement.
AATTGCGATGCCGGGAGTGCGGGCGCACCTGGGGAAATATTCCGCGGTCGTATTGCGAGGAATGTCTTTCCCCGCTGGAGGTGGCCTACGACTACGCGGCGCTGAAGGGCCGCGTAACCCGCGAAAGCATCGCGGCGCGAGCGGGAAATTTGTGGCGCTATGCGGAGTTGCTGCCGCTGCCGGAAGGTTTCCGCTCCGACTTGCCGGTGGGATTCACGCCGCTGGTGCGCGCGAATCGCCTGGCGAAGCAGTTGGGCGTGAGCGAGCTTTACGTGAAGAACGACGCGGTCTGCTTTCCGTCGCTTTCCTTCAAGGACCGCGTGGTGGCCGTGGCGCTGACGGCGGCGCGGCGATTTGGATATGAGGTGGTGAGCTGTTCGTCCACAGGCAACCTGGCCAACGCCGTGGCGGCGCAGGCGGCGCGCGAAGGATTTCAGGCGTGCATCTTTGTGCCTGCGGATTTGGAAGCGGCAAAAATTTTGAACACGCAGGTTTATGGCGCGCGGCTGGTGCGCATCGCGGGGAACTACGATCAGGTGAACCGGCTGTGCTCCCAGATCGCGGATTCCTATCCGTGGGGATTCGTGAATGTGAATTTGCGGCCGTACTACGCTGAGGGATCGAAAACCGTGGGGTTCGAAATTGCCGAGCAGCTTGGGTGGCGGTTGCCGGACAACGTGGTGGTGCCCATGGCCGGCGGGGCGCTGATTGGAAAAATTATCAAGGCGTTCCGCGAGTTGACTGAGTTGGGGCTGGTGGAAGGCAAGTCAGTGAAATTTTTCGGGGGCCAGGCGACCGGGTGCTCACCGATTTCCGACGCGGTGAAAAATGGGAAGGCGGAGTTTGATCCACAGAAACCGAACACCATCGCGCGATCGCTGGCGATTGGAAACCCCGCCGATGGAAATTACGCCAGCGCGGCGATTTTGAAGAGCGGCGGATGGGCTGAAGACGTGAGCGACTCGGAAATTGTGGAGGCCGTCGAGCTGCTGGCGCAAAGCGAGGGGATTTTTGGCGAAACGGCGGGCGGGGTGACGCTTGGCGTCACGCGGAAGTTGATTGAGCAGGGGCGAATCGCGCCTAACCATACGACGGTCATCTGCAACACGGGCAATGGCCTGAAGACGACGGACGCGCTCGCGGGTCGGTTCGAGTTGAGCGAGCCGATTCCCCCGCGGCTGGCCGATTTCGAGAGCGCGATGGCGGGCGCGTTCACTTCTGCAACGGCCGCGGGCAAGCACGCCGTGGCGGGGAGGTGAGCGATGCCGGTCACCGTCCACATTCCCACGGCGCTGCGCAAATTCACGGGCGGCGCTCAGACCGCGCAACTGATTGCCGCGGAGTTGCCGGATTTGCTCGACCAACTCGGGGCGCAATTTCCGGATATTTCGCGGCACATCCGAGATGATCGCGGCGAAGTGCGCCGCTTCGTAAACATTTATGTGAATGATGAGGACATTCGCTTCCTCGGCGGGGCCGCGTACAGATTCCGCGATGGCGATGTGGTGCTGCTGGTGCCTTCCATCGCGGGCGGCGCTGCTTCTGTCGGCGCAACCTCGGCCAGCGCGGCGGCAGACACGCGCTGGGTGGCAGCTTCGGCGCCCGCGAGTTCGGCCAATCTTGGCTGCGCGTTCGATTGCGCGGCGATTGCGCTGAATTTGCGGCTGCGCGCGCGAGCGTTGCTTACGCCCGATACAGGATTTGTGGTGAGCTACCGGGGGCCGAACGCGGAACGCGTGCCCAACGATGCTTCCAATCTGGTGACACAAGGGATGCTGCGATTCACCGCGGCGAAGAACGCAAGAATTTCCGGCGCGCGCCTGGAAATTGAAAGTGAGATTCCCGTCGGGGTGGGGCTGGGGTCGAGCGCTGCGGCAACGGTTTGCGGGCTGTTACTGGGCTCGGCGTTGCTTGACTTACCCGCGGACCGTGAAGAAATTCTGGCGCTGGCAGCGGAGATTGAGGGCCATCCCGACAATGCCGCCGCCTGTTGCCACGGCGGATTGGTGTTCGCCGCCAGCCAGGAGGGCGGGGGCGTGATTTTCGCGCGGACGCTATTGCCGCCGGAGTTGCGGATGCTGGCGATCGTGCCGGCCACGGCGATGCTTACGCGTGCCTCGCGCGCAGTGTTGCCGCAAGAATATTCGCACGCGGACGTGGTCCACAATTTGCAGCGCGCGAGTTTGCTTGCGGCGCGATGTTTTTCGGGCAGCGGCGTGCTGGACGCGTTGCAGCAGGAATTTTTCCGCGACCGGTTGCACCAGCCCTATCGCGTGCCTGCGGTACCGGGGTTGGCGGAATGTCTCGAGGTGCGTCATCCGGGATTGCTTGGCGTGTGCCTGAGCGGATCGGGATCCGCGGCGCTGGCATTTGTTCGTGCGCACGATGAGGAGATCGCCGGACTGCTGGTGGAGCCGCTGGCTGCGCGCGGAGAAAATCCCACTGTCCTTTTCCTGTGCCAGGACGAACACGGCGCTCAACTCGAATCTATAGGGGGATTTCACGCCGCGCCGGCTCAACACGAACTCTTCGCGCGCGCGGTGGCGGTTTCGGAGGATGTGCAATGCAGGTCTTGAAGTTTGGCGGGTCATCGCTGGCGGACGCAGCGGCGATAGTTCATGTCGCGCGACTGGTGCGCGAGCTTGCGGCCGATGAGCAGACCGTGGTGGTGTGCTCTGCGTGCGCTGGTGTCACGAACCGGCTCGTGCACCTCACCGAGTTGGCGCGCAATGGCGTCTCAGCGCACGAGGTTCATGAGGCTTGGGCGATTCGGGCACGTCACCGAGCATTGCTTGCTGCGCTGGAATTGAGCGCGGCTGAAAAAGGAGTGGCCCGCGGCGATGCGACAACCGAGTGTCCCGAAGATCAGGAAATTTGGAGCGATCTGGAAAATCTCGGCACGTGTTTCCGGTCGCTGGCTCTCGAAACGAGAACCGAAGACAAAGATGCATCCTGGGTTGATGCCGTGCTTTCTTATGGGGAATGCGCCAGCGCACGATTGGTCGCGTGCGCGCTGAGGTGGGAAGGTGTTCCGGCAGAGGCGGTCGATGCATCACGATTCATCGTTACCGACGAACAATTTCAGAATGCCACGCCGATATGGGAAGAAACCCGCCTGCGAGCAAGAGATATCCTGCTTCCACTCTTGGAAAAGGGGGTCGTACCCGTCGTCACCGGATTTATTGGCGCGACGGCCGACGGAGAAGTGACCACGCTGGGACGCAACAGCTCCGATTTTTCCGCCGCGATTGTGGCCGACGCGCTGGACGCTGATGAAGTTTGCCTATGGACCGATGTGGACGGCATTTACGATCGCGACCCTCGCTCTACCGATAAAAAGCATAGCGGGGAATTCACGCTGCTGACCGAGTTGAGCTATGACGAAGCGCTGGACTTGGCGGAACGCGGCGCGAAGGTACTTCACCCCAGGACCATCGAACCGTTGCGGAAGAAAAATATCGCTTTGCGCATCCGCAACACATTTCGGCCCGAACATCCCGGTACGCGCATCGGCCCCGCCCCAGGGAATGAAGTCAGGAGCGAACTGCGGAGAGCCGCTCGATGAAAACTTTCCGCGTGGGCGTGTTGGGGGCAACGGGTACGGTCGGGCAGCAAATCATTCATCGCCTGCGCGCGCATCCGTGGTTTCGCGTGACCGCGCTGGCGGCTTCGGAGCGCTCCGCGGGAAAGCGCTATGCGGAAGTTGTGCGCTGGCGGATTGCCGAGCCGATGCCCATGGAAATCGGCGAGCTGCGAGTGCAACCGCTCGAAGCCAATCTGGATTGCGATTTTTGTCTTTCTGCGCTGGATTCCTCGGTGGCGGGCCCAGTTGAGGAGGCATTTGCCCGCGCGGGATATGCGGTGATCAGCAACTGCAGCAATCACAGGTTGGCGCCCGACGTGCCGCTGCTGGTGCCAGAGGTGAACCCGGAACACAGCGCGCTGGTGGATGTGCAGCGCGAGCGGCGCGGCTACACATCGGGATTCATCGCCACGAATCCAAATTGTTCGGCGGCGGGGCTGGTGGTTGCGCTCAAGCCGATTCGCGATGCGTTTGGAATCGAAGCGTTATCCGTGGTCACCATGCAGGCGCTTTCCGGCGCGGGCTATCCCGGCGTTGCCTCACTCGACGCGACGGACAACGTGATCCCGTACATTTCCGGCGAAGAGGAAAAATTGGAGGCTGAGCCGCGAAAAATCCTGGGGTCGTTGCGCGATGGAGCCATTGTGCCCACGGAAATACGCATCAGCGCTCAATGCCACCGTGTGCCGGTGATTGACGGCCACATGGAAGCTGTCTCACTGAAACTACGGCACAAAGCGTCGCCCGCGGACATTGCGGCGGTGCTTCGTGAATTTACCGGCGAGCCGCAACGCCTCAAGTTGCCCTCGGCCCCTGCACGGCCGATAGAAGTTCGTGAAGAACCCGATCGTCCGCAAACGCGGCTCGACCGCGATGCGGGGGGCGGCATGGCTGTAACCGTAGGCCGCGTGCGCGCATGCAATGTGATGGATATTCGGCTGGTGCTGCTTTCGCACAACTTAGTTCGCGGCGCCGCGGGCGCGGCCATTTTGAATGCGGAATTGCTCGCTGAGACTGGATACTTCGCCGCGCGCGAGTCACGTGGGATCGCAATCATTCCGGGGTTAAGACCACTGCATGATCCATGTTTTAAAAGCGGAGCTGAAGCTCCGACCCACTAAGGACTTTGGCCTCTCCTAAGAACCGTGGGATGAATTTCTGACTAGTGACTCCATGCACCAACAGCGACAGATTTTGACGCATTCCGTTCAAAAGCTTGCGCTTGTCCGCGCGGCAGACTATTCTCCCCGCCGGATTACATTCCATCTCGACGATCGGAGATTTGACCATGCGCAAAATTCTTCGCAATCTTGCAACCATCTCTCTTGTTGCGTTTGCATTCTCTTGGCAAGCAAGCGGTCAGGGGGGAACTACGCCAGGACCAGGACAGCGGGGCGGCCAGCAAGGCAGTGCGCAACAGGGTCAGGGCGGCCGCGGCGCGCAGTTGCGGCAATACATCAAGACCGATGCTCCGTTGATCGCGCTGACGCACGTGAAAGTGATTGACGGCACTGGGGCGGCGGCGCGCGACGATCAGACGATTGTGCTTAGCGGGGGGGAAATTACTTGGATGGGCAGCGCGTCAAAAGCGAACATTCCATCCGGCGCGCAGGTCATGGACTTCACTGGCTACTCGGTGATGCCCGGCATGGTCGGGATGCACGAGCACATGTTTTATCCGGCAGGCGGACAGTACAACGAACTTACCGTGACTGCTCCCCGGCTTTATCTTGCCTGCGGCGTGACTACCGCGCGGACCACGGGGAGCCTCGATACCTATACCGACCTGAACCTCAAGACCATGATTGATGACGGAAGGATGATTGGGCCGAAGCTTAATGTGACCGGTCCGTACCTCGAAGGCCCGCCGGGCACCGGCGTGCAAATGCACATCCTTTCCAACGCGGACGAAGCGCGGCAGTTGGTGGACTACTGGGCCGGGCTCGGCGCGGGATCGTTCAAAGCGTATATGCACATCACGCGCGCGGAGCTTTCCGCGGCAATCGCCGCCGCACACGCCCACGGGGTCAAGCTTACCGGGCATCTTTGCTCGATTGGATTCCGGGAAGCGGCGGCGCTGGGCATTGACAACCTGGAACACGGATTGGTGGTGGACACGGAATTCGTTCCTGGAAAGCAGCCGGATGTGTGTACACCGCAAGCCACGACGTTCGCCACGATTGCGAAAATGGATGTGGAAGGTCCGGAAATCCAGCAAACAATTCGCGATTTAGTGGCGCACCACGTGGCGGTGACGTCCACGCTCCCCGTGTTTGAAACCTTTGTACCCAACCGTCCGCCGATGGCCTGGATGCGGCGCCCGCTCGATGCCCTGTTGCCGCAGGAAAGCGTTTCGTATCTCGAGGGGCGCGCTCGCAACGCAGCGCAAGCCGACACGCCATGGAATACTTTGTTGAAAATGGAAATGCAGTTTGAGCACGACTTCGTGAAAGCGGGCGGCGTGCTGCTCGCGGGAGTGGACCCGACCGGAGGTGGTGGCGATTTGCCCGGGTTCGGCGATCAGCGAGAGGTAGAGTTGCTGGTGGAAGCGGGATTCACTCCGCTGGAAGCGATTCATATTGCCACGGCCAATGGCGCTGAATTCCTGGGACTTTCCGGGCAAACCGGAACAATTGGGGAGGGAAAGGCCGCGGACCTCTTGGTGATTCACGGCGATCCTTCGGCGCAAATTGCGGATATCGAGAAGGTGGAAATCGTTTTCAAGGATGGGGTGGGGTACGACTCGGTGAAATTGATAGATTCGGTCAAGGGGACGGTCGGGCTGCACTAAGAAATTTGCGCTGAAGGAATCCTTCTTAAATCTTGACGTCCGTCTCGACGGGCGCGTCATAATCCACGCCATCCACTTCAAACCCGAATAAAGAGCGGAACTCCCGCTGAAACTCATTGTAAGCGGTGATCTCGCGCAAATTCTCCGTGGTCACTTGCGGCCAGAGGCGCGTAATGTCCGACTGAACGTCGGCGCGCATCTCGCGGTCGTCGAGCCGGATGCGGCCAGCATCATCGGTTTTGATGTTCGCGCCCTCGGAAAGAAAATCGAAAAACAGACGGCGCATTTGTTCGATGGGGCCCTCATCCAAGCGGCGGGCGCGCAAAGCGGGTGGGAGCAAGCTCAGATAGAGCGGCACTACGGGGATTGCCGAGGAGGCCTGGGTGACAACCGCCTTATTCACCGACACCCAGGCGCGACCGCCCAACTTCGCATTTAGCTTTGAATTGATCCGCTTTGCCGCGGCATCCACGTCTTTTTTCGCCTGGCCAATGGTGCCGTCGCGATAGATCGGCCAGGTCACTGCAGGGCCGATGTAGGAATAGGCCAGCGTGCGCGCGCCGGGGGCCAGCAGACCCTCTGCGAGCAACGCGTCCATCCACATTTCCCAATCCTCGCCGCCCATCACGGCTACCGTGTCCGCAACCTCTTTTGTGGTGGCAGCCTCAAGCGTGACGGGAACCACTTTGCCAACGTCCAGATCAATAGTCTTGTTCGTGAAGGCCTGTCCCACCGGTTTCAGCACGGAATTGAACACCTCGCCGTTGCGCGGATGAACGCGGCGGGGAGAGGCGAGGCTGTAAATAACCAGATCGACCGGCGCCATATCGCGGCGGATAATCCCAATTGCCTGTTGCTTGGCCCCGTCGGAGAAGGCGTCGACATTCAAGCTGGCGGCAAACAAATTGTCCCGCCGCGCGAATTCATGGAATGCCGCGCTGTTGTAATAACCCGCGGAGGCGGTTTTCACGCCTTCGGGCGGCCGCTCAAAAAATATCCCCAGCGTGCGCGCGCCGAATCCCCAGGCGGCGGCAATGCGCGAGGCCAGTCCATAGCCCGTGGACGCGCCGATGACCACCACATTGCGGAGGCCGGGGCGTGGTGATTGAGTTTGAGAAGTAATCACCGCGATCTGCCGGACGACATTCTGGCGGCAGCCTTCCGGGTGCGCATTGACGCAGATAAATCCGCGCGATTTTCGCTTGATGATTTGCTCGGGCATTTCGCTGGGTAGGCTACGTCAATTCCCGGAAATTGTACGATATTTCTTGAGCAGTTGTTCGCGGCCGTTGCTCAGATCCTGGCCTGTCGTGCGAGTCGGAAAGGGTACGCCGGGACCCATCAATCCCAGCCATAGGGTGCGGTTGAATTTGTCGGTATCGAGATCGTCCTCTACGCTGAAATCCTGACCGTGCATATGCGCGGCCCACCATGCGGCAGTGTGCCGAGGGAGTGAATACTTCGCGTCCAGATCTGTTCCACTGGCGCCGCCAGGAGCGGGCGGCAGCGGCAATTGTGTGGTGCGCAAAACGGCAGGCACGCGTGCTGTATAGCTCCACGGCATGTAGTCCGTACTGAATATGTCCGACATCGGCGCGGCCGCGGCGTCGTTCAGTCCCATGGGCCCCATTCCCAGCAGTTCTTCAATGGTGCGCAGCAAGTTGACCGTCGTGTACCTGCTGGAGACAACGACGCCCTGGCGCACGAACGCGCCCGCGGCCAGAGCCACGGTCCGATGCGCGTCCATGTGGTCCGGGCCGTTCTGCGCATCGTCTTCTATGGTGAAGATGACGGTGTCTTTCGCGAAGGGGCTGTTGGCAATTTTCTGGACGATCAAACCAATCGCGTAATCGTTGTCGGCGAATTCCGTTTCGACCGTATTCACCCCGTCTTTCGCGGCGGCGAAGTCGCCAAAATGATCGTGGGGAATGCGCAGGAATTCCAACGCGGGCAAATTGCCGGCGGCGACGTAACCATCGAACTCGCGCTCCCATTCCTTGAAGCGCCAGTAGTCCGGCAGTTTCTGATCGAAGCCCGGGAAATAAGGATCGGTGACATTGGCCAACGCAACTTTGTCGGGGACAGCAACAACAATTTTCTGTGCGAACGCATCGCGCGGAGGGGCCAAATAGGAGGGATCGGTAGTCTTGGCGATGTAGCGGGTATCATCCAGGAAAAAACCGTAGTTGCGCATGCTCAGCCCCGCGCGCCGCGCCGAGTCCCATAAATATCCCGCTCCTGCTTCGGCTCCGGGAGCGCCCGGGCCATCGGGGGCGATCAGGTCATTCGTGCCGGGCAGCAGGTCGGGATCGGAGGGCGTGGCGATATTGGCAGCGCGCCGCGCCGCCAGATCCGCGATGCCCACATTAATGAGGCGATTTGTGCCCTCATAGTCGTAGCTGAGCGCGTGGCCGTTGTCGTAATTCACGGGCACGCCTTTTTCCAGCGCATCGGTGCCGCGCGCGGCCGTGCTCCAGTTCCAGCCATTTCCGCTTACCTCACCGCTGGCCATCAGGTTGTCGAGCGTTACAAACTGCCGCGCGATCTGGTGATGGTTGGGCCCAATCGGCTCAGGGAAAAGCGCCAGCCGGGGATCGCCATTTCCTTTTTCCAGATCGCCCAGCACCTGGTCGTAGGTGCGGTTTTCCTTGATGATATAAATCACGTGGTGAACTTTCCCACGAAGCCCGCTCATTCGGCCGGCTTCCATCGCGCTGTTCATGATTTCCGGCCAGCGGTTGTTCTCCGAAACACGCCGTGTCAAATCAGCGAGGGCCACCGGAGACGGAACCGGCGCCGTCAGCAATCCGCCCTTGGTGAGCTGGAGGATATATTGATTTGTGCTGTGACATTTATCGTTGGAACCCTTCTCAATGGAAGTATTGTCCCGGCAGTTTTGAGGATTGGATCCTGCGACGCTCTTTCCATTCACAACATAAAGCGTGGTGCCCGCGCGATTCACGCTGACCGCGTTCGGATACCATGGCGTCGGGATCAGCCCGCCCACTTCCGTGGGCAGGCCTTCGGAGTTTAAGCGGACAATGGCCACGGCATTCGCCGCGCCTAAAGTGACGTATGCCGTATGCTCATCCGGAGAAAGAGTCGCGCTATTTGGATTGCTGCCCTTGAAGCCGCCTAGTTTTGCCAAAATTTCCCGCGGCGCGGTCACGCCAAGTTCGCCCAACACCTGATTATTCGCTGTGTCTACGACCGCCAATGTGTCGCTGTTGTCCTCGGCGACATAGAGGCGCGTCTGTTGCCGGTTGAGCACCAATTTGTTGGGCTGGCCGTGCAAGGCGATACGTCCAACAACCCTGGAAATAGCGCCCAGGTCCACAACCACCAGCTCGCGGTCGCGCACGCTGGAAACGTACGCGTGGCCGTTCCCGCGAACTGCAACACCATAAGGAAATTCTCCGCCGGGCGTTCCCACGCGTGATGCGTCCGACTTGCCGGGGCGCAGATCAATTTCCGCGTCAACTTTGCGCGCGGCCAAATCTACGATGCTTACAGAATCGTTTTCATAGTTGGCGACGATGAGCCTGGTTCCGTCCGCGGTGACTGCCACGCCCGCGGCCATCGGCTTGATTTCGAGGCCCAGTCCAGCCGCATGCCCCAATGGAATCGGCGCGCCGGATTCCGTCCAAAGGTTATTTTCAATCGCAAACGTGTGCACCACATCGTCCACTCCGCCGCCAACGTAAAATCCCTTGCCACTGGGATTCCAGGCGATTCCGCCAAACGCATTGGACACCGGCAACGCCTGGACTTGGCGCGGCTCGCCTTTGGTTATGTCAAAGACAAAAACAAACTCGTTCGATGCGGCGCGATCGCGCACTCCTTTGGAGTCGTACCACTCTCTGTATCCGCTGGTTAAAACAAGCAAGGTTGCGCCGTCTGGGCTCAGCGCGGTGGAAACGGCATACCCCATTTCGCGGCCCGGACTGGAGGGCAAGCCGGGCTTGAGCCTTTGAAATTTCGCGCCGGGATCGGC
>DATNHU010000105.1:0-4890 GCA_035604795.1 Candidatus Limnocylindrales bacterium | reverse complement strand
GACCGCGCTCGAGCGCAATGTCTCCAAGTCCATCAAATGCGTCGGAATTGGGCAGAACTTCGACGGAGATCAGAAACCGCTGATTCGCCAGTTCGATTCTATTTGTGTCCAGATAGAACTGCGCGAAGCGATCCTGCACGTCCCAATCCAGGGGCGAGCTTGCGACCGCCGCCTGGAATTCGGCCTCCGCTTCTTCATTTCGTCCCAGCCCCGCAAGCGCCTGCGCAAGGTTCATGCGCGCATCCGTGAATTGAGGGCTGATCTTCACCGCCCGCTGCAACAAGGGAATGGCCTCCGCGTAGCGCTTATGAACGCGCGCCTCCATTCCCAAATCGTCCAAGGGCCAAACATTGTTTGGATCTTCGCTCACAGCCAATTTCCAACATCTTATGGCAGCCGTTTCGTCTCGTTTCGCCCAGTAAGCAAATCCGAGGTCTGAATTCAAACTCGAATTGTCCGGATACTGCTTGACGGCGGCAGAGAACAGAGTCAGGTCGTCAAACCAGTCGCGATTACGCGTGACGATGCGAACCACCGAAAGGCTGGCGATTACCAGCATGACCACTGAAATCGCCGCCCGCACCCACAATCGCTGGCGCACAGCCCCGGCGTACCACAGTGCCAAAACGCCGGCCGCGACGAGCCAGCAGAATCCCATCGAGGGGACATACAGGTAGCGCTCGGCGAAAACATTCGCCGGCATCCATCGCGCATTCAACACCGGAGCCAACGTCCCGGTCATCAACAGAATCGCGAGAATGAGCATCCTTTGGCGCTTCCAAAGGACCGCACAAAGGAGAGCGAGGCCCAGCAGCCATGCCACTCCGGCAATAAACGCAGGATTCAGCGGGCTCGTCGTCGGAACAAATAAGTAGTAGATGTTCAGGCGCACAGGCCAAATCAATTTGTTCATGTAATCGCCAAACAGCGAAACGCTGGTGAGCAGAGTGGAGGTCCACGAGAGCCTCGGGCGTTGCAACCTGGGGACCATGCCGCCGATGAGTAGCACGCGCGCGCTCAAGTAGACACATGCAACAATCCAGAGGTTCGCGTATCTCCCGACTTTTTGCTTCCAGTTTGTTCCCTGGCGATCCTCTCGCAGGAAATGTTCATAAACGGTGAAGATCACGGGAAGCGCAATGGCGGGTTCTTTCGAGAGTAGAGCAAGCATGAAAGAAATGCTCAGAGCTATAGGAGTCCACCACTTGCGCCGCAGCGGCTCCCCATAATCCAGGTAGAACCAAATCGCGCAAAGAAGAAACACTCCCAACTGCAAATCAGGCACAGCCGCCACCCAGGAAACAGGCTCCGAATGCACAGGGTGAAGCGCGAAAAGCACCGCGGAAAGAAAAGCCATCCTCTCGGATCCAAACAATCTCCGAGTGACGGCGAACAGCAGCAAAACCGTGGCTGTATTCAGCAACACATTTCCGAGATGGAAAACGTAGGCGAGCGGCCCGTAGGCCTGGTACAGGAACAGGTATTGCAACGACATCAAGGGCCGGTAGTAATTGGTGGCCACCTTCGCGTATTTGAACGACCACACCGGCGTAACCAGGATCTGCTTCCAGTAATGAAAACTGCGCAAGTAGGGATTGGAGACAACCTGGTAGTTATCGTCATAAACAAAAGTGAATGCGAGTGTATTCAGGTAGGGGAGAACGCCGGCAAGGATAAGCAATCCGTAAAGAATCGCATCGCGCGATTTGCGCGGATGCTCCTTGTCGCCGCCTGATTTATCCACGGATTTAATTCTACTCATGACCAGAGGATGGCGCCGTTCATTGTTCGGCGGGAGTGTGCAAGTAGGAATGGCGCTGCCCCAGTCGCCGAAATATTTCCACTGGATTCAGAAGCCGGTTCCTGCTATCCTAAGTCGGGAAGTACCATGCTGAGCCGGGCCGGGGGGCTGAGGGGCCCGCCCACGACTTGCAGGATTCTGCTCCCGGGAGGTAGGCATGAAGCATCGCGAACGCGGGTTTTCTCTCCTCGAACTTCTGATTGTAGTGGCGATTATTGTAATCATCACCACAGTCGCCGTCCCAAACTTAATTCATTCACGCAGTGCCACCAATGAAACTTCGGCCCTGAAATCTCTTCAAGTTTTGAACACTGCTTGCGTGCAGTATTACATGACCTATGGCACCTACCCTCACAACCAGTCGGATTTAGGGCCGCCGTCAAATGGCACAATGTCCAAGCTCGCTGCCGACATGGCGCCTCCGGACCTTGCTCCTCCGGGCGCTGCGGTTCCCACTAAGGCCGGGTATACATTCCGCTACGTCGCGGGTCAGGCAGACGTGAACGGAAATATCCATACCTACAGCATCTTGGCCGACCCGTTGCAGTACAAGGAAACGGGTGTCCGGCGCTTCTTCTGCGACCAAACTACTATTGTTCGAGCCACTTCGGATGGTTCTCCCGCAACCGCGGCGAGTCCCTTGGTTCAATAATTCATCTATGGCGCCCCGATTAATCAAGGCGCGCCTGTCACCTTGTCTGATAATCTGACTGTATGCGCATCCGCTTGCTCACACGGAGCCTGATTGTCTTTGGCTTTTTGGCGGTGGGCGTGAATACCACCTGCCTTGCAACTGACTCCGTCCAGGAAATTGTCCACGCAGTTGAAGGGCGTTATCACTCCTCTCGCTCATTAAAGGCTGTTTTCCTTGAGCGCTATACCGAGGGGCGCCAGACTGTCCGCGTCGAATCCGGCATTGTTTATTTCTCCCATCCGGGCCGCATGAGGTGGGAGTATGAGTCCCCGGAAGAGAAGCTTTTCCTGACCGATGGAAAGACGGTCTGGTTTTACGTACCATCCGATCACACCGTCACCCGCGCCCCAATGAAAGAGAGTGACGATTGGCGCACTCCACTGGCCTTATTGACCGGAAAGAGCAACCTATCCAGGGTTTGCAAGCGAATCGAGCTGGAAGACAAGCCCCCGGACACGCCCGGAAACGTCACTCTCAGGTGCTGGCCCACAGGCGCCAAAACAGGCACTTCCACCAACAATGCAACCCAATCTTTGATGAACGCCAATCAGGCCCCTTCACTTGACCAGACCGCCGAAATACAGGAAATTTTGCTGCAAGTTGATCCCAAAGAGGGTTGGCTGACCAGTGTCCGAATCCGCCAGTCGGGCGGAGTGGAGATTGAATACCGCTTTGGCAAGTGGGAATCCAACGTTGAGCTCCCAGAGGCCATGTTCCATTTTTCGGCTCCCAAAGGCGTTGCCATTGTCGAAGAAGGCGCTTCCGGCCACCTCCCGCAGTGAACCAACTACAGACCCGTGTAGTCTTAATACAGGGCGGCAAACCCCTCAGCTTTGTTCCGCCCCTTGTTGATGTGCGCATTCGGTGCATTACCCACGGGGTCGCGCTTTTGGCCCCCTTCTAATTGAGGTAAACTGGCCACGTGGCGGACTTTCTTTGCAAAGTTGCTGACGCATCCGGACGAGTGTATTCACAGGTAGAGGCCGCGCAAACCCTGGCCGAAGCGCGCCAAAAACTTGTAGACCGCGGTCTGTTCGTCTATTCCGTTCGACCGCAGGGTGGCTTCGTTGGAGCAATGCTCCAGCGCAAGCGGAAGCGCGCCGTCGGCGGTACTGACTTTCTGGTCTTCAATCAGCAATTCAATACGCTGATTCGCGCCGGCCTTCCCATTTTGAAGTCGCTCGATTTACTCTCCGAACGGGTGGCTGCCCCTCGATTGCGTCCCTTGCTTGCAGAAGTCCGTCAGAGAGTCCGCGAAGGCGCGTTGCTTTCCGAAGCATTGGAAGCCCAGGGAAGTTTTCCTAAGATTTACACGACGTCGGTTCTGGCGGGGGAGAAGAGCGGTAACCTGTCCGGCGTGCTGGATTACTATATCTCCTACCAGCGCGTCACGACCGGGCTCCAAAAGAAGTTGATGACCGCTCTGATCTATCCGGCAATCCTGGTTTTCGCCGCCGTTTCAATCGTCACCTACATTGTCACCTACGTAATCCCGCAGTTTGCCCGCCTCTACGCGGACATGGACATAAAGCTGCCGCTGGTCACGCGCATCCTGGTGACGATCACCGTCAACTACCGCCCCTTCATCTTGCTGGGCGTCGGTTTGCTTGCGGCGGCCATAATCGGAATTTACTTTTGGTCGCGTACTGAGGCAGGTGGATTGGCCCTCGACCGCATCAAGCTCAAGCTTCCGGTGCTCGGCGAGACCTGGATAAAATTCCAGGTGGCCCAATTCGTTCGCACCCTGGCCACGCTGCTGACCGGCGGCACTCCTCTGGTGCAGGCGCTGGAAACCTCTGCGGATTCCATCACCAGCCGTCTGGTGGGCGACGCTGTCCACTATGCCACGAAGCAGGTCAGGGAAGGCCAATCTCTCAATGCAGGCATGCAGGCCACCGGGATTATGCCGGAACTGGCGCTGGAGATGATCGAGGTGGGTGAGGCCAGCGGCTCATTGCCGGCCATGCTGACCAGCGTTGCCGAGTTTTACGAGGAAGAAGTGAATTTGCGTCTGACAACACTCATTGCTTTTGTGGAGCCGGCGATCCTGATCTTTATGGCCGGCATGGTACTGTTTATTTTGTTGGCGCTCTATCTGCCGATCTTCAGTTTTTCGCTGGGCACGAATCCCGGAGCATAACGAACCATGAACCAGGCAAATCCCATCGCAGGCGCTCCAATCATCGTCAACGATCAGGGCGAAAAAGATCACACCCACGTACTGGCGGAACGGTACCGTTGTCCGTTCGTAGATTTGCGCGAGCAGAGGATTGATCCGGAATTATTCCGGAGCATTCCCGCGGATTTGATGTTCCGGTTCAATTTCGTTCCAATCGAATCGCGCGATAATGCTCTGGTGATTGCCGTGGCAGACCCTGCCCAGGTCTTACTCAGT
>DATNHU010000104.1:0-3313 GCA_035604795.1 Candidatus Limnocylindrales bacterium | reverse complement strand
TGATTGGTGAACCCGGCGTCGGGAAGACAGCCATCGTAGAAGGGTTGGCACAGCGGATTATTTCCGGCGATGTGCCGGAAATCCTGAAGACCAAGCGGCTGGTGGCGCTGGATTTGGCTTCGATGGTTGCGGGTGCGAAATATCGCGGGGAATTTGAGGACCGGCTGAAGGCGGTGCTGAAGGAAGTCACCGACGCTGAAGGGCAGGTAATCCTTTTTATTGACGAGCTGCATACGGTCGTGGGCGCGGGCGCCGCGGAAGGGGCGATGGACGCTTCCAACATGTTAAAGCCGGCGCTAGCGCGCGGTGATTTGCGCGCAATCGGCGCCACTACTCTCAACGAGTACCGGAAGTACATCGAGAAGGATCCCGCGCTGGAGCGGCGATTTCAGCCAGTGCTGGTCAGCGAACCATCGGTGGAGGGCACCATCGCCATTCTGCGCGGCTTGAAGGACCGCTACGAAGTACATCACGGCGTGCGCATCAAAGATTCGGCCATCATAGCCGCTGCAACTCTTTCCCAGCGATACATCTCCGATCGCTTCTTGCCCGACAAGGCCATTGACCTGGTGGACGAGTCGGCCGCCAGCCTGAGGATGCAGATTGATTCCCTGCCGCTGGAGATTGATGACGTCGAGCGGCGCATTCTGCAGCTGGAAATCGAGCGGCAAGCGCTGGTGAAGGAATCCGACGCGCATTCCAAGGCGCGGCTGGCCGAGATAGTGGAGCAGCTGGCATCGTTGCGAGAGGAATCGTCGGCGAAGAAAGCGCGCTGGCAGGTGGAGAAGAGCGCGATCGCCAACCTGCGAAAGCTTAAGGAGCAGATCGAGCAGCTCAAGGCGGAAGAGCAGCGTCACGAACGCGCGGGCGATTTGTCAAAGGTGGCGGAGATCCGCTACGGCAAACTTTCTGCCGCGGAAAAGGAACTTACAGCCGCGCAGAAAAAACTTGAGGAAGTCCAAAAAGACGGGCGGTTGTTGAAGGAAGAGGTGGATGAAGAAGACATCGCCGCCCTGGTCAGCAAGTGGACGGGCATCCCCGTCGGACGGCTGCTGGAAGGCGAAGCGCACAAACTTGTGGACATGGAGCAACGGTTGCGCCAGCGAGTCATCGGGCAGGACGACGGCCTGACGCGAGTGGCCGGAGCAATCCGGCGGAGCCGCGCGGGGCTGAGCGATCCGCGGCGGCCGATTGGCTCGTTTATTTTCCTAGGGCCCACCGGAGTCGGAAAAACAGAGCTGGTGCGCGCGCTGGCGGAATTCCTGTTTGATGACGAAAAAGCCCTGGTCCGGATGGACATGTCGGAGTACATGGAAAAACATTCTGTGTCGCGGATGATCGGCGCGCCCCCAGGCTACGTCGGATATGAAGAGGGGGGCCAGCTCACCGAGGCGGTGCGGCGGCATCCCTACAGCGTGGTGCTGCTGGATGAAATTGAAAAAGCGAATCCCGATGTGTTCAACATCCTGTTGCAGATTCTTGAGGATGGCCGGCTGACGGACGGAAAGGGACGGACGGTTGACTTCCGAAACACGGTGATCGTGATGACCAGTAATGTGGGCTCGGCGGCCATTTCGGAACTCGCGGGACGCGACGCCGAGCGGGCGCGCCGGGAAGCGATGGAAGCCTTGCGGGCGGCATTCCGTCCTGAGTTTCTGAACAGGGTGGATGAGATTGTGATGTTCAATCCGCTGGGCAAGCAACAGCTTGCAAAGATTGTGGACCTGCAATTGAAAGACGCTATGAAACTTCTGGCGGAGCGCAACGTCACTGTGGAATTGACTCCCGCGGCGCGAGAATTGGTGCTCGCGGAAGGGTTTGATCCGGCCTATGGCGCGCGGCCGATGCGGCGCGCCATGCAACGCCTGGTGCAGGATCCGCTGGCCATGAAGATACTGGATGGCACGATACTTCCGGGTGACCACGTGATTGCAGATGTGGATACCGCTACACGCCAAATGAGATTTCAGAGGAAGCCCAGCGCTGCCAATCCGGAAAAGAGAGTGGCCACTCCCAAGGCGGCCGCTCGGGCATCCCGTTGAGGTTCGATGATGCAGGAGGAATCAGGGAAACCGCATTCGTTTGACGAAGTGGTTCAAGGTTCCTAAACTGATTCAGCAGGTGAAGTGAGTTATTCAAAGGGGAGTTATAACCATGCGGGGACTTAAGACGGGCATTTTACTAATAGCACTGACGTTGCTTCTGGTTTTGGGTGGGCAGGCGATCTCCGGCCAGAACGGCATGGCCATCGGGCTGGGCATCGCATTTATCATGAACATTAGCGCCTATTTTTTCTCGGACAAGATCGCCTTGCGGTCGAGTCATGCTCAACCGGTGACGCGTGAGCAGGCGCCGCGGCTATACGCAGTGATGGAGCGGCTTTGCGGCAAAGGCAATATTCCCATGCCCAAGCTGTACATGATTCCCGAAGAGGCGCCCAACGCGTTTGCCACGGGGCGCAGCCCGCATCATGCCTCAGTAGCCGCAACGGTTGGACTGCTGAAGCTGATGAATGACGATGAATTGGAAGGCGTGATCGCGCATGAGCTTTCACACGTGCGCAATTACGACATTTTGATTACCTCCGTCGCAGCCATGCTAGCGGGCGCACTGACCATGCTCGCGCATTTCGCCCGGTGGGGGATGATATTTGGGGGGTATGGTGGACGCGACAGCCGGGACCGCGGAAATGCGCTCACCATGCTGGCGATGATCATTGTGGCGCCACTGGCAGCGTTGTTGCTTCAACTTGGCATTTCGCGCCAGCGCGAGTATGCCGCCGATGCGGCGGGCGTCCGGCTGGTTGGCCATCCCTATGGATTGATCTCCGCGCTGAAGAAGCTTGGCGAATACAACAAGCGAATCCCGATGAACGTGTCACCCTCCACGGCGTCACTATTCATCGTTGCGCCCTTCACCGGCGTTCGTAACATGATGTCTGGGCTGTTCAGCACCCATCCTCCGCTGAGCGAAAGAATTGCGGTGCTGGAGAATTTGGTGATCACGCGCTGATAGGCTGGCAGGTCTTTGCTGCGCAAGATAAAGATTCCTGAAATGGACATAACGACAGAACCGTGTAGAAACGGAACCGTCCTAGTACGGTATCAATTCAATCTCAATCTCTAACCTTATTCGTAAGCCTTTACTTTGCCTCAATTTGCGTTTGTCCCGCTCTGGCAACTTTCTGGCATGTTAAGTGCTCCTATCCAATGTGGCGTTAGGGGGATGAGCATGACGTGCCAAGCTACAATTCGACTCATTTGCGATTACTTGGAAGGCTGGCTGTCCCCGACTATTGAAAGTGAAGTATCGC
>DATNHU010000103.1:0-3815 GCA_035604795.1 Candidatus Limnocylindrales bacterium | reverse complement strand
TGCCACCGCGTTTCTCCACCAGATAGATGCCGGAAATCTCCATTCCTTTGTCGAGAGCCTTGCACATGTCGTAAATGGTCAGCGCGGCCGCTGAAACGGCAACCAGCGCTTCCATTTCGACTCCGGTTTGCGCGTGAGCGGTGGCGCGCGATGCTATCTCCACGCCATTTTGGCACAGCCGGGTGGTCACATCAATGTGAGTGAGTGGTAGCGGGTGACAAAGAGGTATCCACTCCGATGTGCGCTTGGCCGCGGCGATACCGGCGATACGGGCAATTTCCAGGGGATTTCCCTTGGGCGTTTCCATGCGCCGGATTTTGGACAATGCCGGCTGCGCGATGGTGATGAATCCGCGCGCTACAGCGACACGGGAGGTGACAGCCTTGGCGGTCACATCCACCATGGCCACTTCCCCGCCCTTCCGGTAATGAGTCAATCGCGCCATTGGTCCTTATTTTTGGTTTCAGTTTATTCCAGAATCCTACAGCGCCCCGCGCCGGGGTAAAACATCAATCCACTCACCCGGTTCCCAATTTAGCTTTTCTTCGCGCACAACCAGGAAACAATTCGTTGAAGCCAGCGCGACCACATCACCCGACCCTTGCCAGCGCACGGGATCCACAACCGGCTCGCCACCCGTCCACTCCAATCGCGCCGGCAAGAAATGCGCCAGGTCCGGCTTTTCCCGCAACGGCGATCCAAGTTTGGCGCGTAGCAAAGGCAGAGGCCGCGGCGCACCCCCGCACAAAATATCAAGTGCGGGTAGCACGAAAAGCTCAAAGGTAATCATGGTCGAAACCGGGTTCCCGGGCAGACCAAACACCGGCACACCGCCACATTGCCCGAAAACCGCTGGACGGCCGGGACGAATCGCAACTCCATCGAAAAAAAACTGCGTCCCCAAATTTGTAAGCACCTCTTCCACCAGATCGTATTTCCCTGCCGATACGCCGCCGGAAATAATTAACGCGTTACAATTCAAACCCTGCTTGATTTTCCCTAGTAGTTCCTTGGCAATGTCCGGTGCATTTCCTTGTAGGACTGGTTCGCCGCCTGCCGATTCAACCTGTGCCGCCAACGAAAAACTATTCCCGTTGCGAACCTGCAGAGGTCCCGCGGCTTTATCTGCGTCAACGATCTCGTCGCCCGTGGAGAGGATTGCCACGCGCGGCCGTGCCCACACTTCAGGCCGAGTGCATCCGACCTGAGCGGCGAGCGAAAGCTCGACATAACCCAACCGCGCGCCCACCTCCAGTAAAGTCTGCCCCGCGCGCGCTTCCTTCCCGCGCGGCACAATGTTTTGACCCGCCTGGGCCTCTCGCTCAAAGATGATTCGAGTCTGTCCGGGTGCATCCTCGACGCGAGTGTGCTCAACCATCACGACTGCATCCGTACCCACGGGTGTGGCTGCCCCGGTCATGATCTGCACGCATTGGCCGGGCCTGACTTTCCCCGCATATCCTTGCCCGGCGCGTATCTCGCCCACAAGTGCAAGCGATGCACCAGGTTCGCCTAGATCTGCTGAGCGCGCTGCGTACCCGTCGCGTGTGGCGCGATCGAAGGGCGGATAGTCCCTATCCGCAATTACGGGCTCGGCAAGAATGCGCCCCAGCGCTGCCTTCAGGGCCACCGTTTCGCTGACGGGATTGCGAGAGAGGCCTTTGACAACCTCTATGACTTTTCGGCGGGCATCTGTAAATGACAGCATTGGTGTGTTGAGATGTCAGGATTGTAGCCAGCGATAGAGCTGCGAATCGCGGTTGATAATGGTAGCGTCGCGCTCCGGGCCGGTCGAGATCATGCCTATTTCCACGCCAAGTTGGTCTGAAATGAACGTGAGGTAATCTCGCGCCGCCGCCGGAAGCTTGTCGCCGTCACGCAGGCCAAAAGTCGGGCTCTGCCAACCGGGAACGGTGCGATAGACCGGCTCAAGTGCCGCATATTGTCCGACTTCGGCGGGCATTTCGCGGACCAGAGTTCCTTTATAGCGGTAGCCTGTGCAAACCTGTATTTCCCGCTGTGTATCGAAGACGTCGAGCTTTGTGACCACCAGCGATTTGATCCCGTTAATCATCACGGCGTAGCGGAGCATGACCAAATCAAGCCAGCCGCATCGTCTCGGGCGGCCGGTGACGGCTCCATATTCATTTCCCCGATCGCGGACTTCCTTCGCTTCAAGGTCGGCCATTTCCGTGGGAAATGGCCCACTGCCCACGCGAGTCGTATAAGCCTTCGTAACTCCTACAACCCCTGTGATGCGAGTCGGCGCCACACCGGAGCCGGTGCACGCTCCGCCCGCCGTAGCGCTTGAAGAAGTCACGAAAGGATAGGTGCCGTGGTCAATATCCAACATGGTTCCCTGAGCGCCTTCAAACAAGACGGAACCATTCTCGTCCAGGGCGTGATTCAAGAACTCGGCGGTATCGGTTACCAGCGGACGAATCCGCGCCGCCTGCCGCAATGACTCTTCCAACAATCCGGCGCTTTCCAAGTTCACTCCGTAGGCCGCGCGACAGATGGTATTTTTTGCGGCGATGATTCGCTCCAGCTTGGAGCGGAATACGTCCGCGTCCATCAGGTCACAGACGCGCAATCCTTGCCGCGTCATTTTATCTTCATATGCGGGGCCGATGCCACGCGCAGTGGTGCCGATTTTCCCGGAACCGCGAGCGGCTTCGGAGGCCTTGTCCATCTGGCGATGGTAGGGAAAAATCAAGTGGGCGCGATTGCTGACGTGCAATCGGCCGGTAACTTCAATTCCGCCTGCGGAAAGCATGTCCAGCTCTGCAATCAAAGCTCCAGGATCTACCACCGTGCCTGGTCCAATCACGGCTTGTTTTCCGGGGCGCAGAATCCCGCAAGGGGTGAGCTGCAATATGAAGCGGTGATCGCCGATGATAACTGTGTGCCCGGCGTTGTGTCCGCCGGCAAAACGCGCGGTAATATCGAAGGAGGCGGCAAGATAGTCCACGACTTTGCCTTTGCCCTCGTCGCCCCACTGGGCGCCAACGATTACGATTGCTCTGCTCATGATTTTTGCGTTCTTGCAACCACCTTCAGGCCGCACACCGCCCGCTGAAATAAAGACGGGAAGTCAAACGAGGCCGCACAGAGCGCGCAATTTCATCCTACCTGCCGCCGGAAATGAACGCAAGTTGAACAGCCGGTAAATTATTTTTTACGAGATTTTCCGGAAAGCTGGGCATGGCGGAAGCATCCAACCCAGTGATCGTTGACCATGCCGACGGCCTGCATCATGGCATAGCAGATCGTCGAGCCGACGAAGCGGAAGCCGCGGCGCTTGAGCTCTTTGCTCAAGGCATCGGATTGCGGCGTTCGCGCGGGCACGCTGCCATGTGATCTGCGACTATTAATTTTTGGCATGCCGCTGACGAATTGCCACAGGAATTGGTCGAACGAGCCAAACTCTTTCTGCACCGCCAGGAATGCGCGTGCATTTTCCACGGCGGCTCGCATCTTCAGGCGGTTGCGCACCAGTCCCGCATTGCGCAAAAGCGCGCGGATCTTGCGCGCGTCATATCGAGCAACGACCGCGGGATCGAATGCGTCGAACGCCAGGCGATAAGCCTCGCGTTTGCGGAGAATGATTTCCCAGCTTAGCCCGGCCTGGTGTCCTTCGAGGATCAGAAACTCAAACAGCTTCGCGTCGTCATGCAGGGGCACACCCCATTCCTCATCGTGGTAACGAATGGAGAGGTCGGACTTAGCCCAGTGGCAACGGCGCAGCACAGAATTGAAAATCAGCCCAGATGGCGTTGAAGCGCTTTTTGGATCTGGTCCTTGGGGACATTGCC
>DATNHU010000102.1:0-8786 GCA_035604795.1 Candidatus Limnocylindrales bacterium | reverse complement strand
TTCTTCGCCGGATGCATCGTGGCGATTCCCTTCACTGGTGCCCGACGTCAGTTTCTGTGGGCGGCCGTCCTGACGGGGCTGGTGCTGGTCGAGTGCGCCATTCTCGCGGTGAACCGATTCCGCTGCCCCTTAACTGACGTCGCATGTCGTTACACGGGAGAACGCGCCGACAACTTCGACATCTACCTACCGCTTTGGTTGGCCAAACGCAATAAGACCATCTTTGGGACGCTTTTCGCCTTTGGGGAATTGTTCGTGCTAGCGTGGTGGTTGATATCCCGCAGGTAAGCCTCAATCGCCAGTTCCAACAGTCCATTTGCCTTTGAACCATGTTACTCAAAGGCTGGATGTGGCAGGAACGGCAGAACATCCCCGTGCCAACGAATCACTTCATCACGCTCATACGAGAAGCTCTTCCGACACGCGAAGTCGTCGCATACCACTTGGAGCCGTTCGGGAAGAGGCGGGCGTCCCTCAGTTCCGTCCGCCCTCCCGAGCGGAATCCGATGCCCGGCGAACGGATTTTGTTCCTCGTGGAGCTTCGTGTTCCTGCATGTCACGACCCAGTAATAGCCTTTGGGCATGGAGGAATATTATCAGAACGGAATGCGTTTCAACTTCTGGGCAAGTTGCCGGATACCGTGGCCGAATTCTTAGGCCCAGAGCAGGAGAAGCGTATGATGTGCGAGAGAGAAGTCCAAGTCGTGAATTCAGGCTAGAGGGGTTCCATGAATGGAAAAAAGGCTAGAAGCTATTGCACAACCCTCCGTAAAACGATCATGAAGCAGGCGATATGAAAGAACGCACCGTAGATTGTGAGCGAACGGTCGTAGCGCACGACCAAACGCCGGAAGTTTCCCAGCCAAGCGTTGGTGCGCTCCACGATCCATCGCCTTCTGTAGCGCCGCAGGGCTCGACCGTCCTGGGTCGCCGCCCGAACGCGATTCTTTTTGTGCGGGCAGATCAGTTCGATCCCGCGACGCTGCAAACGCTTTCGCAACGGATCGCTGTCGTATGCTTTGTCGGCGATCACCCGCAGCGGTTTCTGCCGCGGACGGCCCGCGTGATGACTCCGTGCTACCCGGATCGAGGCGAGCGTCGTTTCCGCGAGCCGGACTTCTGCCGGGGATGCAGAGTGAAGGTAGTTTCCCAGAGGAAGACCGCGGCCGTCGACCACCACCATCCACTTCGTCCCCTTGCCCCGCTTGGTTTTTCCGACTCCGCAGCCCCCTTTTTCGCCGGGGCGAAACTGCCGTCCAGAAACGACTCGCTCCATTTCAATTGTTGGCGCTCGTTTAACTCGCTCAGAAACGCCCGCCAGATGTTCAACCAAACGCCCCGCTCTTCCCAGTCGCGCAGTCGTCGCCAGCACGTCGAGGGATGTGGATATTTCTCCGGCAGGTCCTGCCAGCGAGCCCCGCTCCGCAGAATCCACAAAATCCCTTCCAGCACACAGCGGTTTTCGATCCACGGACGACCACCTTTGCGTTGCTTGGGCGGCTTGGGGAGCAACGGGGCGATCCTTTTCCATTGCGCTTCGGTCAGCAACGGACCAGACCGCGCCATCCATCCTCCTTTGGCGCTGCTGACCTTGCTTATCTCCTATTTTCAGAAACTCAACCATAGTCATTTCAATGCCTTGTCCAAGGTTGTGCAACAGCTTCTAGTCATTTGTCCTCCGATTCGCGCAACTATGATGCAACGAGTGTGTTTTTCCTCCTGACGGAAAAAACGGTTGCCGGGCCGGACGCAACTTTTGGATGAATCCAGTGTTTGATTATCCAGAAGCGAGTGCCCAGCTCAAACCAGAACGCTTAACAATTCAAAAGGAGTGAGTCCAATGAATGCTTCCAAGATGATTACCAAATCCCTGTCTTTTTCGGCGCTCGCAGCGCTCGGTGCCTTGGGCGCTTTTGCTCAGAATCCTCCCGCGACTACGGGCACTGCTCAGAATCCGCCGGCGTCCACGGCTCTGACGCCGACGCAACAGCAGGACATCGCCAAGGATAAGCAAGACATCCGCAACGATAAGGCTGACATCAAGGCCGATGAAACCACGATCGCCAACGACAAGACCGCCGTCGCCAACGATCACGCACAGGTTGAGGCCGCAAAGTCCCAACTTGCCGCGGACGAAAAAACCTACGGCCCAAATAGCCCTCAGGTGAAACAGGACAGAGCCAATCTGAAGGCCTTCCGCCAAACCCAGAAGACCGATGAAAAGGCTCTGGACAAGGCTCAGAAGGATGTCCGCCATGATGCACGGGACATTCGTCAAGACCGCCGCGATATCCGCCACGATCGCGCGGGCAAGTAGTTTAACAATCCGATCGATCACGCATTTCTGTTAACCAATGAAAAGGCCGGCCCATTGAGGCCGGCCGTTTCATTTTGATTGGCGTGCCTTCTACTACGCTTCGAGCGATCCTTCCACCACGACGACTGCCGACCCGCTCACGCGCGGCACCAGTTTGCCCCGGCGTTCCTCCACCATCACCTCAATATGGCTGGGCCGGTCCATCTCAATTCCTTGTGCGATGCTGAGCGTTTCTCCGACGAGCAATTTTCCGTGGCGCACCAGATAGGCGCCCAGCGATCCTGCGGCAGAACCGGTCGCCGGGTCTTCTGCGACGGGCCAGGGCAGCATGCCGCGCGAGAAAACTTTGTCACGCGCCCCAATCACAAAACAGTAGGCCATCGTGTCCTCTCCGCCCAGCGCGGCGTATAGCGCGCGTGGGTCCGGCCGAATCTTTCCTAACGCCTTACGGCTCACTAGCGGCACCATCAGATTGAAAATTCCCGTGGAAACGGATTCCAGAGGGAGCGCGGCGGACAATTCGCGAGGAGAAAGTCCCAGTGCGCGCATCAAAGCGGGCTTGGCGATGCGCGCGGCCTTGAATACCGCGGGCTTCTGCAGCATGGTGACCCGCGACGGACGCCCGTCGTGGAATGATATTTCCACGGTCAAAAGTCCCGCGCCGGTCTGCTGAATGATATGGACGGGGCCCTCCTGCGCTGGCACCACTCCCAACTGTGCCAGCAAGAACCAGGTGCCGATCACCGGATGTCCGGCAAGGCGCAGCTCCGTTTGCGTGGTGAAAATGCGCAGCCTCGCCAGCGCCTGCGAATTCGTGGGTTTCTGGACGAAAACCGTTTCGCTCAAGTTCATTTCCCGCGCGATGTCCTGCATGCGCTGGACGGAAAGTCCATCGCCATCGGTGACCACCGCCAGCGGATTTCCCGCGAACTTTGTTCCCGTAAAAACATCGAGTGTGTAGATTCGCCGATTCACAATTCTGCTCCGATCCTCTGGATGGTCCGGCAGTCACCAGTTTTCATATTTAGAGTTCCGGCTAGAGATTCTGCACGAATGTGGAGGTTTCGTCGAGGATGCGCCGCGTGGTGCCGGGCCGCGACGTTTCCGCGTAGATGCGCAGCATGGCTTCCGTACCCGAGGCGCGCACCAGCAGCCAGCCAACGGCGCCTAGATAGATCTTGATGCCGTCCATGTCCTCGCGCTTCGTGATTTCCCAATCCAGCCAGCGCTTTACCTTCTTTGCGTTGGAGAAATGCTCGACTGCGCGTTCCTTTTGTCCGGGTTTCAGGTCCAGGTCCGCGCGGCCATAGTTGTACTCGCCGAATTCATTTTGCAGCAGGCGCACCAGTTCGCCCAGGCCCTTGCCGTGCCAGGCCATAAGCTCCACCAGCAGCAGCGCGGTTACGGTGGCATCACGCTCCGGCAAATAAAGCCTGGTGCCGATGCCGCCGGACTCCTCGCCGCCCAGCAGAACGTCATGTTCCAGCATCAGCTCGCAAATGTATTTAAAGCCGATGGGGGTTTCATGCACTTTTCGGTTGTACTTTGCGGCTATCTTGTCCACCATTTTTGTAGTGGAGAATGTTTTGGCCACCTCGCCTGGAATCTGCCGCGTACCTGCCAGATGCCACAGCAGTAGGGAGAAAATTTGATGAGGGGTCACAAATTTGCCGTCACGGTCCACCGCACCGATGCGGTCGCCATCGCCGTCCGCCGCGAGGCCTGCATC
Organism: Candidatus Limnocylindrales bacterium; assembly: GCA_035604795.1. Taxonomy (GTDB): domain Bacteria; phylum Acidobacteriota; class Terriglobia; order Acidiferrales; family UBA7541; genus DASTCZ01. The sequence continues at coordinate 4,740 of DATNHU010000102.1, read as the reverse complement.
ATATCCGCCGTCGCGCACCGCGCGTTGTAGCGCGGCAATGTGCGGCTCGATGGGCTCGGGATTCACCCCGCCAAAAAGCGGATCGCGCGTCCCGCGAATTTCATCGCAGGCCACTCCATGCCGTGCAAGGACTTCCCGGAGCAGGCCGCGCGCTGAACCGTGCATGGGATCGACAACCAACCGAAGCGGATGGCTCTTCACCCGTTCCCAATCCACAAGTTTTTCGATGGCGTCGAGATATGTTGAGCGAAATGAAATCGAGTGGATCAGATCGCCACGCGGCGGAAGCGGAGGAACACCCGCGCGAAGCACCTTCACCAGCTCACTTTCAATTTGCGCCACGATGCCCGGGAGCGCTGAGCTGCCATAGATGGCTTTGTACTTCACTCCATTCCAACGATACGGGTTGTGGCTGGCGGTGATCATGATTCCACCCGCAGCGGCGCGTTGCTTCACCAGCAGAGAAACTGCCGGCGTGGGACAGGGAGTGTCGGCAATCCAAACCGCCGTGCCGGTCATTGCCACAGTTTCGGCAGCGACGCGTGCGAATTGCTCCGAGCCGAATCGGTTGTCGTATCCGATGATCACGCCGCTGCCGGGGCGCTCAGCGCGCACTACGTATCGCGCGATGGCGCAGGCCACTTGGCGCACGTTCGCATAGGTGAAATCCTCGGCAATTACGCCGCGCCAGCCGTCCGTGCCGAATTTAATCTTTGCTGCCGATTTCCTTTTCGTCATGGAATCCAGTGAATGCGTTTTTGACGATTGTCCGCAATCCATATAGGTAATCCCGGCATCATGCAATCTTCCAATCTGGATTGCCCTTGCACTTCGTCCTGGGCTACAGGTTCACAGCAAATCACGGCGCTTTTGCGCTTCCAGCCATTTCACGATCTTGCCCACGTCTTGCGCGCGTTCACGTGGACAAATCAGAAGTGCGTCCTCTGTTTCCACAACGATGAGATTGTCCACACCGACCGTGGCGACGAATTTGCGCGGGCTCCAGAGAAAATTGCCATTTGCATCGAGAGTGTAATGCGGACCCGCGACAACATTCGCGGAATTTCCTGCGCCGCTCATTTCGCGTTCACCGTGTGACGCCCTAGCAAGCAACTCGTACACCGCTTCCCACGAACCGATATCGCTCCATCCGATTTCCGCGGGAACCATCTGCACGGTTGGTTCGCCCGGTAGATGCGTAGCCGGTTCAAGGATGGCGTAATCTACGGAAATATTTTCAAGCCGCGGATAAATCACGGCAAGCGTTCGGGAGTAGCGAGGCGTGCCGATGGTCACAGAGAGTTCTTCAAGCGCAGCAAATGTCTTGGGCAGAAAACGCCGCAGATTTTCAAGAAAGGTTGACGCGCGCCAGAAGAACATTCCCGCATTCCAGAAATAGCGGCCGGTGGCGACGTAGCGGCGAGCCACGGCGAGCGGTGGTTTTTCCTTGAAGCGGCGCACAAGAAAGATTTGCGCGGCTGTGGCAATTTTGCCCGCGTTCCTGCGCTTTGCATTTCGGGTGCACTCGATGTAGCCGAAGCCAGTATCCGCGCGAGTGGGAGGAATCCCCAGCACTACCATTTGCCCCGCGCTCGATGCCACTTGAAGTGCCGCGCTCACCAGCGATCGATATTTCGCCGCACGCGCGATGTACTGATCGGCGGGCAGGACGGCCATCAGCGCATCCCGGTGGGCTGCTCCGCGGGCGTCCCGTTGCACGTGTTGAAGATGAATCGCGGCCAGGCCGATCGCCGCGGCTGTATTGCGTCCGATAGGTTCCGAAATTATTTGCGCCCGCGGCACTCGCGGTAATTGCGAGCGCACCTGCGCGGCCTGTTCCTCATTGGTCACCACAAAAAGTTGATTTGGTGCGAACAACGGAGAGAGACGTTCAGCCGTTTGCTGCAACATGGTGCTGTCGCCGATAATGTTAAGCAATTGCTTGGGCGAGCGCAGGCGGCTGCGCGGCCAAAAGCGCGTGCCCCGACCTCCGGCCAGAATCACTACGTAAGCCGGAAGTTTCTCAGTCCGCGAATTGTTGGAGCGATGGCTCATGCCCCCAACCCTGCCCAAGTGGGCCACCAGACCTGCGACTGATCCACTCTCACCGCTGCACGACCGCCTCAACTTGTTCGGCTGTAATTCCACAGGCCGCGAGCTGTGCGGCATAGCGCACGAGGTCTGGCACATATGAGTGCAGCATGGTTGTCGGCGCGGCAGGCTCGATACGCCAACTGGTTTGCGCGGCGGGCACAAGCCAAGTTTGTCCGGGCGCATAATCCGATTTTCCCGCACCGTTCTCGCCAACCGTGGGCCAAGAAATTTTCCCGCGGCCGGCAATCACGATCCAAAGTTCAAAGTGTTCCGGCTCAGCGCGCAAATCGATTGGCGCAGTAATTTCCCATTTCTCCATGACGAAATACTTGCAGGCAACATAGTGAATGATCTCTCCGCCGTGCGCCGCGGCGCGGGCTGGACGAACCTTCCTTCCCCGCTGCTCGCCAAAATTCATCACCGCCATGGCCTTCTCCACGTGCAGCTCACGTGTGGTGCCGTCTGGATTTCTGCGGCCGTAATCGTATACGCGGTAGGTGAGGTCGGAGTTCTGTTGAATCTCGCACAGAATTAACCCCGGGCCGATCGTGTGCGCCGTTCCCGCGGGGACGAAGATCGCATCGCCCGCGGACACAGGCACGCGATTCAGGCAATCTTCGACGGTGCCATCCTTAATTGCCTGCTGAAATTTTTCCGGAGTGATCCCTGATTTCAAACCCACGAAAATGTCAGCGCCGGGTTGAGCGGCAACCGCATACCAAATTTCTGTCTTGCCCTTGCCGCTCGAAGCCGCTTCGTGTTCGCGCGCGTATTCATCGCTCGGGTGCACCTGCACGGAAAGCTTCTGCGCGGGGAACAGGAATTTTACCAGCAGCGGAAAAGCAGCGGTTGTGTCCATCCGTGTGCCTGCCCAGGAAGCGGGCATTTCGCGCCAGGTTTCGCCGAGTGCGAGGCCCGCAAAAGGACCGTCCGCGAACTTGCACGTATCTCCGGTGAGCCACACTTCACCAATGGGGAGATCGCCGGCGCTGGATTTCTGCAATTTCGGAGCCCCCGGAAAAAGTGGAGCGAGCGAGGCCGCCCCCCAGATTCGCGGCACGAAGATGGGTTCGATGCGCGCGGGGCGAAGCGCGGGTTGCGCCTGGAAGTCGCGCGTCACGACGCGGCCGCGGCCCCCGCAAAAAACTTGGCCATGCGGCGCAATCCTTCGTCGATGCGTTCCATGCTGGTCGCGTAAGAAATGCGCACGTAGCCGGGCGCCCCGAACGCATCGCCGGCCACCAGCGCCACATGCGCCGTCTCCAACATTTGTTTGGCAAGCGCGGGAGTGTCACCAGCGGCACCGTTGCGCCCCAGCAGTTTTGACACGTCGGGGAACATGTAGAACGCGCCCTGCGGAGCGGCGCAGGAAATTCCCGGAATCGCGCGCAGCCCGGCCAGAATATGCGCGCGGCGTTTGGCGTATTCCACGAGCATCGCCGCGACGGTGTCCATCGGGCTGGTGAGCGCCATCAGCGCCGCTTTCTGCGTTATCGAACTGGGATTCGATGTGGATTGGCTGGCCAGCCGTGTCATCGCATCGATCACCGGCTTGGGCGCCAGCGCAAACCCGGCGCGCCAGCCGGTCATGGCAAAAGTCTTGGAGAGCGATCCCGCAACGATCACGTGCGGCGTCGCGCTTGCGCTCTTCGCGATGGAAAATGGTTTGCCGCCGTCGTAAATAAAGTGTGAGTAGCACTCATCCGCCAGCACCCAGATGTCGCGCCGCCGGCAAAGTTCCATGATGCGCTCATATTCCTCGCTGGGAATCACCGCGCCCGAAGGATTGCTTGGCGAATTCATGATTATCATCTTGGTGCGCGGGCCGATAGCTTGCTCGACCGCCGCGGCACGCAACGCGAATCCATCTTCCACGTTCGTTTGCAGGAAAACTGGCACGCCGCCCGCATATTTCACCATGTCGGGATAACTCACCCAGTAAGGAACTGGGACGAGGACTTCGTCGCCCGACTCGATCAGTGCGTTCAGGGCATTGAACAGCGCGTGCTTGCCTCCCGCGGTGAACATGGCTTCGCCCGATTCGTATTTCGATCCGAATTGCGCGCCGTGCCATTTGGCGATCGCTTCGCGAAGCGGCAAGATCCCGCCCGAGGCCGTGTACTTGGTGAAGTTTTGCTCCAGCGCCTGAACCGCCGCGCGCTTGATGTGGTCGGGCGTGGGAAAGTCCGGCTCGCCAGGGCCGAAGTCCACCACGTCAATTCCGCGTGCCTTGTATTCGGCGGCGGCCATCAGCACCGCCAGAGTAGGCGAAGAGGCAATTCTGTTCACGCGCTCCGCGAATTTAATCGTCAAGTTTGGGGTCTCCAGTAAGACCGCACCTTCAAACTACTTTCGTGCGTAGTCGCTGCTCGACAACCGGGGGCACGAGTCCCTTGATGTCACCGCCCAAGTGCGCGATTTCCCGCACCAGCCGCGAGCTCAAATAGCTGTACTTTTCCGCGGGCATCATGAACACGGTTTCAATGTTGGACTCGAGCCTGCGGTTCATCAACGCCATTTGCAATTCATACTCATAGTCGCTGAAGGCGCGGATTCCGCGGAGTATCACCTGTGCGTTTCGCTTGCGCGCGTAGTCCACCAGCAGTCCGTCGAAAACGTCTACTTCTACGTTGGCCCACTGACGCG
>DATNHU010000101.1:0-3227 GCA_035604795.1 Candidatus Limnocylindrales bacterium | reverse complement strand
TGAAACAGGTAATCTTCATTCTTGTCCTCCCGGTGTCCATCGGCTTCTTGTCAATAAACCCTGCAAAACTTTGTAACTCGGCAGACACGGTGTATATTTGTGCCCGCCCGAACCTGATTTCTGTCACAAGGGGCTCATACCTTGAGAAAACGAATCCAAATCTGCTTGTTAATCATCTCGCTGTCGCTCGCGGTGAATCACGGGATATCTCAATGCAAGCTCCAGCCGCAAAAAGCGCCCCCTTCAGATACCCATGCACGACAGATCATTGGACTGCAAGGTATCAAGCACAACGAGGACGGCCAATTAAAGTGGCAATCCGCAGAAATTGAATTCGACGGCGCCCACAACACCGCGAAGATTCCCATTTCTTCGATCGAGGACGTCTTCGTCGGCACAGAAACCACCGAGTTCGGTGGCACCGTAGGTGAAGTGGCCGAAGGCGCCTCCATGGCCGCCCCGTATGATAGTGGCGCGGTCCTTCCGCTTCTCCTTCGCCAAAAAGTGGACGTGCTCACAATTACGTTCCGCGATCCGGATGGTGGACTCCACGCTGCAATTTTCGCCACGCCCAAGAGCCAAGCTACGCAAATCCGCGCTGACCTCATCGCCCGTGGCGCCCACGCCTCGACGCCAAAATCATCCCCCGCTCCCAGCAGCTCCGGCGGCACACCTCCAGATGCCACGCCAGTCCCGCCTTCTGCCTCGCCCATCCCGGCCGCAAACCGAAACCGCACTTCCGTGCCTGCAATCCAGATTGAGCCTATCGTGCCCCACAATGTGCAGATCCCGGACGAATTTCGAATGGCTATTTATGAGAACCTGATTGAAAAGCTGAGCAAGTCCGGCACATTTCCCCATGTCTATCGCAATGGCGATCACCGCGCGGAACAATTCGATGACCTCCTGACGCTGCGAACAACCATCGATAAATTCAATCAAGGTAACCAAATGGAACGCCGCCTCACAGGTGTCCTCGGCGCAACCAAAATCAAAGTGCACGCCACAATTTACAATCGCGCATCTGAGCAAGTGCAGGCCATTTCGGTGGAAGGCAAGGTCCGCATATTCGGCGAAAACCTAGGCGTCACCAGCGACGTTGCCAAGCGCATCACCAAGGCCCTCCGTAAATCTTCCTTCTAGTTAGGGTGGGTTGGATTGCGGTATTCCGTGGAGACCGCGACCCGCCCGCGCCTCCCCCGCCCTCACTTTCACTCTCTCATTTGCCTCACATGCATACTTCGTCTATCATGACATAATGAATGTTGACACTCATCCTGACCTCGCTGTCTCCAGAATCGCCTCGGCCATCGGCGCCCCCGCACGGGCGCGCATTCTTTATTCCCTGCTGGACGGCCACGCACGCACCAGCACCGAACTTGCCGTCATTGCCGATGTGAATCCTTCCACTGCGAGCGTGCATTTGAACCTCCTGAGGTCCGAGCGCCTCATAAAAGTCCTCGTCCAGGGCAAACATCGCTTCTACAGCCTGCAAGGTCCCATTGTCGCGAAAACCCTCGAAGGTTTGAGCGTCCTGGCGGGCGCGAATCACGAAAGATTCGTCCCAAACACTCCCAGCCATCTTCGAATTGCGCGCACTTGTTACGATCACATGGCCGGAGCCGCGGCCGTGTTACTCCACAACCGCTTCAAATCGATGGGATGGCTCGTAGGAAAATCAAATGGTGTCGCCAATGACTCGTACGACTTGACACGCGCGGGAATAAACACATTTACATCTCTCGGCATCGATGTAGCCGCGACTCGCAACCTCCGCCGTCGCTTCGCCTATGCCTGCCTTGATTGGAGCGAGCGCCAACCTCACATCGGCGGCGCGCTGGGCGCAGCTCTCTTAAGAATCGCCCTCAAACGAAAATGGGTTGTCCAGGAACTCGACAGCAGAGCCTTGAGCATCACAAGTTATGGCCGCCGCGAAATTCATATTCGCTTCGGCCTCCAGCTATAATCATTCCGGCATACCCGTCCCGCTAGGACTATAATGTCGCTGCTTTGATCCCCTTCAGTTCCCCGGAGAGCTAAAATGCTGCGATTCGCTTCACGTTTTCTTCTCATGTTTTCCTGTACATGCGCTTCGCTGCTCGCTCAGACCTCTCCGCCCCCCGCCCGCGTGCTCACGCCGGCCCAAACCGCCGCCATCCACAACTATGTCACCTCCGAGATGAAGCGCGAACGCATCCCCGGCTTGGCTGTGGGAATCTACGATCGCGGCCAGATCTTGCTCGCCCAGGGCTACGGATTGGCAAATGTCGAATTGGCCGTCCCCGTCAAGCCAGAAACCATTTTCCAATCCGGCTCTACAGGCAAACAGTTTGTTTCCGCGGCAATCATGATGCTGGTGGAAGAAGGCAAACTCAACTTGGACGACAGCATCACCAAGTATTTCTCCGATGCCCCCGATACCTGGAAACCAATCCGGATCAAGAATCTCCTCTCGCACACCTCTGGCCTCGCCGAGTACGAGAGCGGCGACCGCACCGGGCCAAAGGGCCCTTTCTATCTTCGGCTGGATTTCACCGAAGCCGAATTAGTCACCAAGATCGAGGCGCTACCCATCGAATTCCTTCTGGGTGAAAAATGGAATTACCGCAACACGAACTATGTTCTTCTGGGTGTAATCATCCACAAAATCACCGGAATGTTTTACGCCGATTACCTGCAGGAGCGTATCTTCAAGCCGCTCGATATGACCTCCACCCGGCTCATCAGTGACGCGGACATCATTCCCAATCGCTCCTCCGGCTACCAAATAATCCGCAACGAACTAAAAAACCAGTCATGGGTTTCGCCGACATTTAATTCCACCGCCGATGGCGCTCTCTATTTTAACGTTCTGGACATCGCCAAGTGGGACGGGGCCCTCTATGGAACCAAGTTGCTCACGCCGCCCAGCCTCGACCGCATTTGGACGGTCTACCCGCTGAACAATGGAAAGCCCAATCCCTCCAATTATGGTTTCGGCTGGGAGATCAACAAGATTAAAGGCCACAAGGTCATCCAGCACGGTGGCGCGTGGCAGGGCTTCACCTGCGACATCTCGCGCTACACCGACGACAGCCTGACCGTTGTCATCCTCACAAACCTGGGCTCTGGTAATTCACGCCCCGGACAAATTGGACGCGTGGTTGCCGGTCTCCTGATTCCCGAGCTCATGCCCTCCAAACTCGTCGCCATCGAAGACAAGCAACCAGAATTGTTGGCTTCATTGA
>DATNHU010000100.1:0-4751 GCA_035604795.1 Candidatus Limnocylindrales bacterium | reverse complement strand
GTCGCCGCTGGGTGGCGAGGAAGATGACTGGGTAGTGACCGTCCTTCGGCCTCAGGGATTGCTCTATTTCATTTGCGCCTCACCGACCAATGAATCCAAGATTTACCACGCAGCCTTCCAGAAGTTCTTTTCTTCCGTGCGCCTGTCTAAACAGTAGAACGGTCAGCCGGCCAATCTTCCAAATTGATTTTGCCTGCTCAGTTTTGGGCTAATCAGCAGCTTTGCCTGCGGCGGCGGGCTTCCAGCGCAGTATGGGTTTCCGCGCGGCGCCCACTTCATCCATTCGGCCAACACGCGTGCAATGCGGGGCGGTCTTAACAAGTTCCGGATTCGTTTCAGCTTCCTCGGCGATGGCTCGCATCGCATCAATGAACAGATCGCATTCCTCAATGGATTCCGATTCCGTAGGCTCAATCATCATTGCGCCATGCACGATGAGTGGGAACGCGGTTGTATAAGGATGGAAGCCGTAGTCAATCAGCCGCTTGGCGATGTCCATGGTGCTGACATCAAATTTCTTCTGCTTGGAGTCGCTGAATACTACTTCGTGCATGGAGGGTGACGAGTAGGGCAGATCGAACACTCCCTCCAGCTTCTTGCGGATGTAGTTGGCGTTGACCACCGCGTCTTCGGTGGCTTGGCGGATGCCGGGTCCGTAAGCCAGAGTGTAGGCCAGCGCGCGGACCAGCACTCCGAAATTTCCAACAAAAGCGCGCACGCGCCCGATGGATTGCGGCCGATTCGCATCCAGAGTCAGCGAGCCGTCAGCCTTTTTGGCCAACACAGGCGTCGGCAGGAAAGGCTCCAGGATTTTCTTCACCACGACTGGTCCCGCTCCGGGACCTCCACCGCCGTGCGGAGTCGAAAAGGTCTTGTGCAAATTCAGGTGCATCACGTCCACGCCAAAATCACCCGGCCGGGCGATGCCCGCAAGCGCGTTCATGTTCGCGCCGTCCATATAGAGGAGCGCTCCGGCCTGGTGAAGAATGTCGGCGGCTTCGGCGATGCGCTGCTCGAAAACCACCAGTGTCGAAGGATTCGTGACCATCAGCCCGGCGACATCTTCATTCACAATTCGTTTCAACTGTTCAATGTCAATCTGCCCCTGCGCGTCCGAGAGGATGTTCTGCACTTCGTAGCCGGCAATCACCGCTGTGGCGGGGTTTGTGCCATGTGCCGAATCGGGGACCAAAACCTTCTTCCGCGGATTGCCTTTGCTTTGAAGATAGGCACGGATCAGAAGCAGTCCGGTGAGCTCGCCCTGCGCTCCGGCGGAAGGCTGAAGCGTGACCGCGTCCATCCCTGTGATTTTCAACAAACACTCTTGCAGTACTTCCAGGATCTTCAAGCAGCCCTGCGAAAGCTCGATCGGTTGGTAAGGGTGCTCCGTGGCGATGCCGTCGAGTCGCGCGACGAACTCGTTTACACGCGGGTTGTATTTCATGGTGCAGGAGCCCAGTGGGTACATGCCTAAATCGATCGCATAATTCCAAGTGGAAAGCCGTGTAAAGTGGCGAATCACTTCGATCTCGCTCACTTCGGGGAAATTGGCAACGCCATCGCGCGCAAATTCCGCGCCCAGTGCGCGCTTCATGTCCACGGGGGGCACATCCAGGGGCGGCAGCTCGAAGGCGCGCTTTCCCGGCGCGGACTTCTCAAAGATAAGTCCTTCGTTCAGGTTGACGTGTTCCCTAACTTTGCGAATGCGGCTGTTCACTTTTTTCCTTCTCAAACCAATTGAATTTTCACAGCGGCTCTGCCAGCGCACGTCCCAGCGCGCCAGCGAAACGCTCGATTTCCGCTCGCGACGTGGTTTCGGTCACGCACACCAGCGCGCGCTTGGTCAGTTCCGGGTACCAATTCCCTAGCGGCAGCGGCCCGACGATCTTCTCCCTGCGTAGCGAGTTATTCACAATTTTCACCGAGCGTGGTAACTCGATCACAAACTCATTGAATGTTGGCCCGGTGAAGGCCGGCTTCACTCCGGGCACCTTGGCCAATTCAGACGCCGCGAACCGCGCCTTGGCAATATTCTGCGCAGCCATTTCTTTCAGGCCTTCCTTGCCCAGCAAACAGAGATGAACAGTCGCTGCCAACGCACACAACGCCTGGTTGGTGCAAATGTTGGAAGTGGCCTTCTCCCGGCGAATGTGTTGCTCGCGAGTGGCCAGCGTCAGGCAGAATCCCCGGTTCCCTTGGTTGTCGGTGGTCTGTCCCGCAAGCCGTCCGGGCATTTGGCGCACGAATTTGTCGCGCGTGGCAATCACTCCTGCATAAGGGCCGCCATAGCTGGGAGGCATGCCGAAACTCTGGCATTCCATGGCCACGATGTCCGCTTCTGTGGGAGCTGTTACGGCCCCCAGCGAAACGCCCTCCGCGATGGCCACCACGGCCAGCGCCTGCTTCGCATGGGCGATTTCGGCGACCTGCGCGACCGGCTCGATTACTCCGAAAAAGTTTGGCGACTGCACCACCACGCACGAGGTGTCGTCGTGGACAAGCTCGCGCACCGCGGCGAGATCCACTTGCCCCGAGGCCGTGTAGCCGGCCTCAACAATTTCAATATTAATGTTGCGCGCATAGGTCGCCAGCACCTGCCGGTATTCCGGGTGCACGGAACGCGCCATCACCACGCGCCGGTGGCTGGTGATCCGGTCGGCCATCAGCACCGCTTCTGTCAGCGCGGTCGAGCCATCCCACATGGACGCGTTGGCCACTTCCTGACCCGTGAGCTGGCACACCAACGTTTGGAATTCAAAAATTGCTTGCAATGTGCCCTGGCTGATTTCCGCCTGGTAAGGGGTATACGAAGTCAGGAATTCACCGCGCTGGATAATTGCGTCAGTGACCACCGACCGCAGGTGGTTGTAAACTCCCGCGCCCAAAAAACTGGTGTACCCACGCGAATTCTCCCCCGCGCGCGCGCCAAAAAAATCAATAATCTCCTGCTCCGAAAGCGGCCCAGGCAGACTCAGCAGTTCTTTCAGCCGGAACTGTGGGGGAATCGAGGCGAACAACTCTTCCGCGGACCGGACACCTATGGCTCCGAGCATTTGCTGGCGCTCGGATGGACTTTTCGGGAGATAGCGCATCAGGCGTGGGCTTCCTTGTCCTGCGCGCCGAGAAAGGCCTGGTAGGCCGCCGCGTCCATTAGCCCCGAGACCTCAGCGGGGTTCGAGAGTTTCACCTTGATGAGCCAGGCCGCTCCGTGGGGATCTTTATTAATGGTTTCGGGCGCGTCACCCAGGCTTGAGTTGATCTCGGTAACCTCGCCCGACACCGGCGAATAAATGTCGCTTACGGCCTTCACCGATTCGACCGTGCCGAAAGAGCTTCCCGCGGTTATTTTCGCGCCGACCTTCGGCATCTCGACGAACACTACGTCGCCCAGTTCTTGCTGCGCGTAGTCCGTGATGCCAATCGTACCCGTGTCGCCTTTCACATCAACCCATTCGTGCTGCTTGGTGTAGCGAAAATTGCTGGGATACATCGTCTCTCCTCACAAGTTCATTAAGATTCTTGGCTATTTCGCGCGCTTGTAAAATGGCAACGGCACGATTTTTGCCGGTGCCTCGTTGGATCGGATACCAATTTGCAAATCTGTGCCGGCCTTGTCCATTCCGGGAGGCACATAGGCCATGCCGATATTCTTCTTCAAAAAGGGTGCAGGAGAGCCGCTGGTCACCCGCCCCACTTGTTTGCCATGTTCCACAACTGTGCAGCCGTCGCGCCCCGGCTGCTTTCCCACCATCTCAAATCCCACCAGTGTACGGGGCAGGCCGTGTTCTTTTTGATGCAAAATGGTATCGCGTCCCATAAATTCGTGCTTGTTCAATTTGCAGATCCACCCCAGCCCCGCTTCCAACGGTGTGGTGGTGTCGTCAATCTCATGGCCGTAAAGGCACATGCCCGCTTCCAGGCGCAATGTGTTTCGCGCTCCCAGTCCGCAGGGAATCATGCCTTCTGGCTGGCCCGCATTCATTAAGTCATTCCACAGCTTCTCGCTGTGATGCGGCTCAAAATAAATTTCAAAGCCGTCTTCTCCGGTGTATCCGGTGCGCGCAATCAAGCAATGGACGCCGCTCACTTCGCCGAAAGTAAACCAGTAGTATTTCAAATCGGCGATCGGAACTTTTGTCAGCCGTTGCAAGATGCCCAGCGCCTTCGGCCCTTGGATCGCGAGTTGCGAGTAGCGTGGGCCGCTGTTTTCCAGCTCAGCGCGCATCACGTTATTGCTGCGGATATGCTCGAAATCACCATCCTGATTGCCTGCATTCACACAAAGGAAATAGTGCCGGTCGGAAATCTTGTGGACCAGCAAATCGTCCACAAACGTGCCCCGGCCGGTCATTAACCCTGAATATTGCGCCTGCCCGACCGCGAGCTTAGAGGCGTCGTTGCAGGAAACATGCTGCACCAGATCGATCGCCGTTCCTCCGCGCACCTCGATCTCGCCCATGTGGCTGACGTCAAAAATCCCCGCAGCCGTGCGCGTGGCCATGTGCTCCGAGATAATTCCGGAGTATTCGACAGGCATGTCCCACCCGCCGAAGTTCACCATTTTGGCCCCCATCCGGCGGTGGACCGAGTTGAGCGCGGTTTTGCGGAGTTCCGTAGCTGGAAGCGTCACGAACTATCCTGATTGCAAACGCGAATCCTGAAACTAGCATGGGGGTATTGCGGAGTCAAGAATACGATGCCAGGTCTATTCAGCCTGCGGAGCGCATGGATCCCTGAAATCGAACACCAAA
>DATNHU010000099.1:0-4452 GCA_035604795.1 Candidatus Limnocylindrales bacterium | reverse complement strand
TCTTTGCCAAGGTAATGGTCGATCCGATAAATCTGTTTTTCCGTGACGACTTTCAAAAGCTCACTGTTCAGCGCTTTTGCGGAAGCCAGATCGCGCCCGAACGGTTTTTCGACGACCAGTCGCCTCGACTTGCCGTCGGTTTGGGCCGTGAGCCCAGCGGCGTTGAGCTGGCGGGCAATTTTGCCAAAGAATTCCGGTGAGGTGGCCATGTAAAAAAGATAATTGCCCCCGGTGTTGCGCTCCTTATCGATGCAGGCCAGCAAGGTTTTCAGAGGCTCGAAAGCCGCGGCATCGTCGAAATTTCCGGCATGGAAATAAAGGCGAGGGATCAGCCAATCGCGAACCGCCGCGTCCACTTCGTTGGGTAGAAACTCCTGAAGCGCGTCGGAGCAGTATTTGCGAAAGTCCTCATGGCCATAAGTCCGGCGCCCAAATCCGACGACCGCAAATTCTTCGGGGAGTAGTTTTTCCGCGGCGAGATTGTAAAGAGCCGGAAGTAACTTGCGCTTGGTGAGGTCGCCACTCGCTCCGAACACCACCATAATGCACGGGCAGCTGGGCGCGCCCTGCTCGCCACTTCCGCAATCGTTAGACGCCTTCGGCATTTGCGCAATCTCCTTGGCCGGCAACACAGATCAAATTACAACTTGGTTTGAAAGACAAAATCTACTTGGCCGCGGCTGCCTGTTCCACGTGGCCGCCGAATTTGTTCCGCATCGCGCTGAGCAGTTTTTCCGCGAAAGTGTTGCCCTGACGCGATCGGAACCTGGTGAACAAAGCTGAAGTGATCACTTCACAAGGGACCGATTCTTCCATAGCCGCTTCAACGGTCCAGCGGCCTTCGCCCGAATCGGCCACCTGCCCGGTGAATTCCGAAAGTGCCGGATTTTCAACCAGCGCCATGGCGGTTAAATCGAGGAGCCACGAGCTGACCACACTGCCGCGCCGCCAAACCTCGGCAATATCTTCCAGCTTCAGGTTGTAGCGGATTTCTTCGGGGAGCGCAGTGGAATTAGAATTGCGCATGATGTCAAAGCCCTCGGCGTAGGCCTGCATCAGGCCGTACTCGATGCCGTTATGCACCATTTTGACGAAGTGGCCGGAGCCGGACGGCCCGCAATAGATGTAGCCCTCTTCCGACGTTCCACCGAGCTTATCGCGGCCGGGCGTGCGTGGAATACTTCCCTTCCCGGGGGCCAGCGTGTGAAAAATAGGGTCGAGATATTCGACGATTTTCTGCGGGCCGCCGATCATCATGCAATAGCCGCGATCGAGTCCCCACACACCGCCGCTGGTGCCCACGTCCACGTAAGAGATTCCGCGCTGCTCGACCAGCTTGGAGCGGCGGACATCGTCCTTAAAATACGAATTGCCGCCATCAATAATGATGTCGCCGCGTTGCAACAATTCACCCAGAGCCAAAGCTGTTTTTTCCGTGGGGTCCCCGGCGGGGATCATCATCCAGACGGCTCGCGGCGGCGTAAGCTTCGACACCAAATCCGCAAGAGAGGCGGAGCCGATCGCTCCCTCGCCGGCGATCTGCTGCACGTTTGCAGGCGCGTGATCGCTGACAATGCAATTGTGGCCCCCGCGGATCAAGCGCCTCACCATATTGGCACCCATGCGCCCGAGCCCCACCATTCCCATTTGCATGATTGACGCTCCTCGTTTGAATACGAAATATGTCGAATGGCGCATTCGCAGCGCCACATGGATTCCGGCCATCCCTACTGCACGGCTTCGCGGACTGCTGCGACAAGTGTCGCAAGCCCCGCGGCAACGTCCTTGCCCAAATGCACACGCAACGCACGGCGCCCACGCTCGGCCAGCACTGCGAAATCTCCGCGCGCTTGAGCCGCCTTGACGATGCCAAATGTAAATTTCTGGGCAGGGATGGGCACATCCGCTGCGTCATCGCAAGTAATTTGCAAGAATACTCCGCTATTTGGCCCACCCTTATATGCCTGCCCCGTCGAATGCAGAAAGCGCGGGCCAAATCCAAGGCAGGTCGCGTTCCGTGTGGCGTGGCGGACGGCGTGGCGCAACGTTTGCAATTGTTGCTGGTGCGCTTCGTTCATCTCAATATAGGCAAGCAAACCGAAATAATCGTCCGCATGCAACCGCGCAAGGTGGGCACGCAAAAATTGAATGAGCGAGGCTTTTCCGCCGACGGCACTGGCAAGCTCCTGGGCATTGCGCTCATCCGCGAAAAGCCGCGCTTCTGCTTCGTCCTTTTCTCCCTGATAAAATGGCTTTTCGCCCGGCAAGGAACCGCTTTTCTCGTATTCCGTGGTGAGCTTGCGCGTTTCGATCTTGCTGGCTTCAACGTCGGGCTGGTTAAAGGCATTGATGCCCAGAATCGAGCCGGCAACAGCGGTGGCTATTTCCCAGCGAAAGAATTCCTTGCCGAGGTCGTAGATGTCTGCGATTTCAATTCGCACAACCGGATTTCCATCGCGCTCCAGCGCGGCCACCGCGGCATCCTGTGTGGCATCGGGCACGGGCTTGAAGTGCAGATAAACGAACAATCTGTCGCTGCCATATTCCGAAGGCGCTGCGGCGAATTCCCTATCGACGGGGATCAAGCCCTTGCCCAGCTTGCCCGTGGATTCAGCCAATAACTGTTCGAGCCAGGCGCCCAGGTCGGAGATCGCAGCCGAGGAGATGAAGGTGACTTTGTCGCGGCCCAACTTCGCCAATGTTCCCAGTATCGCGCCCAGTTGTACGCCAGGATTTTGAGCGTCCGGCACAGCGGAGCCACAAGCGCGGACCATCTCCGCGGCACGCTCAAGGAATTTGGTCACGTCCACGCCCTGGGCTGCCGCAGGAATCATTCCAAAGTTTGAAAGCGCGGAATAACGGCCGCCGATGCTGGGCACTCCAGGGAAAATGTGGCGGAATCCTTGGGCCTTGGCCACCTGTTCCAAGTGTGAGCCGGGGTCGGTGATGGCGATAAAGTGCTGGGCCGCCTGTTTATCCCCCAGCGCTTGCTTGGCGAGGCCGTAGAAATACTGCTGGAAAATATTGGGCTCAAGTGTTGTGCCGGACTTGCTGGAAACGATGAAGAGCGTGCGCGCAGGATCAATCTTCTTGGCAATTGTGGCGACCTGCGCCGGATCGGTGGAATCAAGCACAAGCATTTCAGGAAAGCCTGCGACGCGGCCAAAGGTGAGCTTCATTACTTCCGGGCACAGGCTGGAGCCGCCCATTCCCAGCAACAACGCATGGGTAAAGTTTTCAGCGCGAATCTCGCTTGCAAGACTCCGAAACACCTGCGCCTGAGCAATTTGTTGCTCCACGATGGTGAGCCAACCCAACCACTGGCCTTCGTCGGCGCCAGTCCAAAGTGTGGCATCGCCCGCCCATAGGCGGCGGACCTTATCGCCACCGGCCCAATCCCCAATTGTGGCCGCAACTTTTGAGGCCATGTCCACAGGGAGGCTCGCGGTTTGGCCGAATAATGCAGCAGATAATTGTGATGGCTGAGGCGTCGCGGTCATTGCCCTGCTCCCTTTGTCGGAGGTTTCGCTCCGCAGTATTTTTCTTCCAGCGCGTGGATTTTTGCGATGCGGCGGATGTGCCGCGCTTCCGCGCTGAATGTAGCACCCAGATAGGCGCGGACAAGCTCGAATGCCAGCTCGACTCCAATGATGCGCGCGCCAAGGACCAGCACATTCATCTGGTCGTGCTCCACGCCCTGATGCGCCGAATAGGTGTCGTGACAAACGCAGGCGCGAATGCCGGGCAGTTTATTGGCGGCGACTACGGCTCCTACTCCACTTCCGCAGATCATGATTCCCCGTTCAGCCCTTCCCTCGAGTACCGCGCGGCCGACCGCCTCTGCGTAGTCAGGGTAATCCACTGGAGTTGTGTCGCGTGTGCCCAGATCTTCCACGGCGTGGCCAAGTCCAGTCAGGAACGGGATGAGTCGCGCCTTTAACTCAAACCCTGCGTGGTCGGATGCGATGGCTATCTTCATGCTGGTATCGCCTGGTGATGCGCTGAAGGCTCGGTGCCCCCAAACCCGACATCCATAGAATAAACCCAGAGGGTACACCGGAATCAAATCGTGGACACAGTCTCCGCTGGGTGGCTCAGCGCGCGGGCTGCTGTTGCGACATGCAATGCAAAGTGCCCAAGCCCAGAACCAAATCCTGCGCGGCAATGCCCACAACTTTCCGATCCGGAAACAAATCCGCCAACGTATTCAGCGCCACGCGGTCATTAGGGTCATTAAACGTTGGTGCCAGGACAGTTTTGTTCGCAATATAAAAATTCGCATAGCTCGCGGGCAGACGCTCACCGGCGAAAATGACCGGCGCGGGCATGGGCAATCGGACCACGCGCAGTTCGCGACCATCCTGGTCGCGCATCTCACGCAAACGTGCCAGATTTTCTTGAAGAGGCTCGAAATTCACGTCCGACCGGTCGCTTTCAACGACGGTGACGACC
>DATNHU010000098.1:0-3119 GCA_035604795.1 Candidatus Limnocylindrales bacterium | reverse complement strand
CGAGGTGCCAGGGTTCAATTCCCCGATTCTTTGGGTTGAAGAGCCCATGCGAGGCTTGGCCGGAAGAAACCACTACCGAATTCCAGGGGCTTTCTGTGAGGAGTATGACCCCGATGTGGTAATCAATCACCGCCGCGTTCTGAGAAGCGGCGACCTGGTCCGCGGTTTGCTTCTTGGTTATACCTTCGAATCGATGCCCGACCCATATTCGCAGGGTATTAATCTCGACTTGACGCTGGTTCTTCTCGACCAGGTAAATCGCAGATTCCCATTTCAAATTTGCCTTTTTGTCAATCGCACAACCCCGCGGTCATCGCGGATTGCCTGGAGGCCTGCAAGGAAGAGGCTATTCGATTCGCCAGATAAGCGTGTATCCGGAATTAAGCGGAAGTTGTTGAACGTAAACGCGTGTTCATGAAAAATATTGTGGGAGGGCTCGAATATTTTGCGTAGATACCGTCGCTGGGCCACGTATGTCAATTCGGAGACCACGAAAAGTGCACTGCGAAATTGCGATGCGGGAAGGATGCAAATTCGGCCATGCGCATTTTGCTTTTGAATGAGTACTATCCGCCGGACACCTCCGCCACAGCGAAAATGGCGGCGACGGTTGTCGAAGCGCTCGCCGAAAAGCATTGCGTCACGGTTGTTGCAGGTCGCCCGAGCTACGATCCTTCAGAAACTTATCCTTGGCGATTGCTGAGGCGCGATATGCGCGGAAACGTTACGGTCGAGCGAGTCGGCTCCACTGCCTATCCGCGATTTCAGATGAAGAGGCGGGTGAGCAACTACCTCAGCTACCTTGCGCTCGCTGTGCCGCGAGCCGTTTTTGTCCGCTCCGACATAGTTTTGGCCATGACCGATCCGCCCGTGGCGGGCCTGGCGGGCTCGTTCGTGGCAATGCTTACCGGCAGGCCGTTTGTCTACAACATCCGTGACCTTTATCCGGACATGGCTGTGGGTGGGGACATTGTTCGTCCGGGGCTCGGGGTGCGCGTGTGGGAGAGAATGCACCGGTGGGTGTTGCGCCGCGCCGCGCGGGTGATTGTGCTGGGCGACGACATGGGTGCGAGGATCATCACGAAGGGCGTTGATGCGGCGCGAGTCGTGGTGGTGCGCGACGGCGTGACGGTGCCGCTGGAATTGCCCTCGGCGGACCATCCTGTTTCGCAAGAAATTCGCAGCGGATATCGGTTCGTCGCGCTCCACGCGGGCAATCTGGGATTTTACGGCGCCTGGGACACGCTCCTCGAGGCGGCACGCATTCTTGGTGATGACGGAGCAGGGATTGTTTTCGTAGGAGAAGGCGCGCAGAAGGCGCGGCTGGTTGCGGCGGCGAATAGGACGCGAGGCGTGCGTTTTCTTCCATTCCGCCCGGCAAGCGAAATCCCGAATGTGTTGGCGGCGGGAGACATTCACATCATTACGGTCAAGCGGGGGCTGGAGGGGGTTATCGTGCCCAGCAAGCTCTATCCAATTTTGGCGGCGGGGAAACCCGTGTTGGCGGTTTCCACTCCGGCTACGGATGTGGCGCGGATCATCACGGATGCGGGCTGTGGCGTGGTGGTGGACCCGGATGACCCGCAAGCGGTGGCAGCGGCCATACGTGAACTTGCGGCCAATCCTCAGAGGGTTGCGGATATGTCACAACGCGCGCGGGGCATTGCGCACAACTATGATAAATTGTCTGAGTTGAAAAAATTCCTGAGTGCAATCGAGGGGGTCATCCAGAAATGACGGGGGATGGATTCTGGCAGGGCCGCACTGTCCTGATCACCGGCGGCACATCTTTTATCGGGTCGAGCATCGCGGACCGATTGATTGAGCGCGGCGCCAAGGTGCGTGTAGTGGACGATCTGTCCAGCGGCAGGCTCGAGAATGTGCGCGGACACCTGTCCAGCGGCAAGATTGAGTTTATGCGGGCGGATTTGCGCGAGCCGGGCGTGACGCGCGCGGCGATGCAGGGCGTTGACACGGTTTTTCATTTGGCGGCGGATCATGGCGGGCGGGGATACGTGGACTTGCACCAGGCCGGCCCGGCGTCAAATTTTTTCCTGGATGGATTGGTGTTTGCGGAGGCGCTGAAGGCCAAAGTTAAAAAAGTTGTGTTCGCCTCGTCAGGATGCGTTTATCCCAACTTCCTGCAATCCGATACCAGCAAGGAGGTTTACCTCACCGAAGATTTGACCAAGGGCCCGAACGACGCCGACAACATGTACGGCTGGGCCAAGCTGATGGCCGAGTTCACGCTGCAAGCTTATGTGCGGGAGCACGGACTGAAGGCCGCGTCGTGCCGTTACTTCACCGTATACGGCCCGCGAGGCGTGGAGAATCACGCGGTGATTGCCATGATCGCGCGTTCTTTTGTGAAGCAGGATCCTTTCGAGGTTTGGGGAGACGGTACCCAAATCCGCAACTGGACTTACATTGACGATATCGCGGAGGGCACAATTCTCGCGGGCGAAAAGATTGACGATGGCACGGCCGTGAATCTGGGAACCATGGAGCGCGTGCGCGTGATCGATGCCGTGAACCTGGTGTGCGAGTTTGCAGGGTACAAGCCGAAGATCAAGTTCCGTCCCGACATGCCGACCGGGCCGCTAAATCGCGTCGCGGATAATTCGCTGGGCAAGAAACTTCTCGGCTGGCAGCCGCAAGTTGCATTTCGCGACGGATTGAAGCGAACCTTTGACTGGTATTTTTCAACCAAGGATCGCCAGCAGGTCGCAGGGATTCTCGGTCACCAGCTCACGGAAAGATAGGAGATGGATTAGAAGGAATGCAAATTATGACCTCTGGCTTTCTCGCCTTTGGAATTGCCCTGGTGGCGTCACTGTTCTTGGTGATGCCCGTGCGGCAGTTGGC
Organism: Candidatus Limnocylindrales bacterium; assembly: GCA_035604795.1. GTDB lineage: Bacteria > Acidobacteriota > Terriglobia > Acidiferrales > UBA7541 > DASTCZ01. The sequence goes on along the minus strand of DATNHU010000098.1, from coordinate 254 downwards.
ATTGCGCGTGGGGATGGTGGATCAACCCGGCCCGCGCAAAGTGCACTTGACCCCCATCCCGTTGATGGGCGGCCTGGCCATGTATATCGGAGTGGTGCTGGCGCTGCTGATTGCTATGGCGCCATCTGCGCGAGCACAGACGCTGGGTATTTTCCTGGGTGCGACACTGGTGGGGCTCGTGGGCATCATGGACGACGGGGGATTACTTCACCACCAGGTAAAATTGTTTCTGGGCATGCCCGCTGCGGCGCTCA
>DATNHU010000097.1:0-3993 GCA_035604795.1 Candidatus Limnocylindrales bacterium | reverse complement strand
GTTGGAACACCAACGTATCTGTGCGTGGTTGCCGGCCGGCGGGCAGTTGTAGTCCTCGCGACCGAGGCAGATTTCAAGGCCGAACTTGATGGACGAATGGAGCTGGAAGTACGGATCGCCGCGTGTGAAGCCGTCTTCCGGGAAACCAAGCTCTTTGCAGAGCTTGGTTTGGCCCTGGTAGTGGATTTGTGAGGCTGAGTTGTAACTCCGGAAGCTCTTGCCGGCTGCCACACAATCAGCAAGGACAATAGAACCGCTGCGTGTCTGCCGAATTGTGTGCGTCTGGACATAAATGCCAAACCCTGAGCGCCTAGCTCTGTCCCGACTAAACTATTAAGTTAATCGTCCTATTCACCCAAACGCTTAAGGCCCAAGACCCTGAAAGCTACGGGGAACCAAAGTCTACGAGAGAACGAGGTTGGGATGCAATAGCCAAATGGTTTTGTTTTGAGCACAGTACGGACAGTACGAGGGGGCCAAAACCTGCACCTGAAATGACCGGAGGGACAGGTGAATTAGGGGCGAAAGCCAGGCGGGAAAAAGTTCTCCACGCTGCCGATCCCGTAGGATAGGTTTTGAAAGGAAAATCCGAACTATGGGACCCTTTCTAGCGGTCCATGACTACCGAGCGGGGCGTGGGCGCAAGCCGGACGCGCCTGCCGCCGCGGCATGTGCGGCCTGCACCGGCTTTTCACCCTGTGCTGACTTTTCATTGGCGGCGGATTTTTCTGCCGCAGCATTGCCATTGCTGGAGGCCGTTGGCGCTGAGTTTGGCAGGCCCAATTGCTTGCGTAGCGCGGCTTCGAGTTTGTCGCGAACGGCCGAGTTCTCCTTCAAGAAGATGCGCGCGTTTTCGCGGCCCTGTCCGATGCGTTCCGTGCCATAGCTGAGCCAGGTTCCGGACTTCTCGATCAGTCCTTTATCAACGCCCAAATCAATCAAGTCGCCTTCGCGGGAAATTCCTTCGCCATAGAGGATGTCAAATTCGGCCTCGCGGAACGGCGCGGCGACCTTGTTCTTCACCACTTTTCCACGGGTGCGCGAGCCAACCACTTTGACGCCTTCCTTGATGGCCTGGATGCGACGGATGTCGAGGCGAATGGAGGCGTAAAATTTCAGCGCGCGGCCACCAGTGGTGGTTTCCGGATTGCCGAACATCACGCCGATTTTTTCACGGATCTGGTTGATGAAAATCAGGCAGGTGCGCGACTTGGAGACGATGCCAGTGAGCTTGCGCAGCGCTTGCGACATCAAGCGCGCTTGCAGACCCATCTGCGGGTCGCCCATATCGCCTTCGAGCTCGGCCTTGGGGACCAATGCCGCTACCGAGTCCACCACGATGATGTCTACGCTGCCGGACTTGATCAGCGCCTCGGCAATTTCCAGGGCCTGCTCGCCATTGTCCGGCTGCGAAACGAGGAGGTTATCCACGTCCACGCCCAGCTTCCGCGCGTAGATGGGATCGAGCGCGTGCTCGGCGTCAATAAAGGCTGCCTGGCCGCCCATCTTCTGAGCTTCGGCGATCACGTGCAAAGACATGGTGGTCTTCCCGCCCGATTCCGGGCCGAAAATCTCGATCACGCGGCCGCGCGGAAAGCCACCCACGCCCAGCGCCGCGTCCAGACTGACCGAGCCCGTGGGAATCACGCTTACGGGCACCAAAACTTCTCGGCTGCCCAACCGCACGATGGAGCCTTTGCCATACTGCTTTTCGATTTGTGAAATGGCGTTTGCCAGATTGATTGCTTTTTCGTCAGCCACGACAGTCACCTCGGAAGGAAGTTTTCAAGGACAGGAACGCGGACCCAAAATGTTGCTGATGTGTTGAGTGTACCATATAGTAGCGTCCCCACGAAACTTTAACAAGGGAATCCTACCACAAGGCGAAGAAAAAGCAAACACTATTTGGGCCCCCCTGTGGATGAAATTAGCCCAGCAGCCAGCCGGCGGCAACCGCGGCGAAGGCCAGCCTGGCCAGCCAGCCCAATGAATGCGAAATCACAACCAGGGGATGCAGCTTGATGAACAGCGCATTTGTAATCGTAATGGGCAATGGGGCCATCAGCCAAACCAGTATGGCAAGCTTGAATGCGGACGGATAGCCATACATGCCGAACATGGTGTAGGCGGTCATGAACGCGGCGCTGGTCAGGAATCCAATCAGGGTGCTCGCTATTACGGCAGGCGTCTCGCTTACGCCCGGCCCCTGGCGCCAAACCTCCGGATGGGCCACATACTTGCCGTGAAAAAGTATCCCGAAAAAGAACCAGTCGGAGAACGAACTTGCGACGCCTGCCGCAAGAACCGCGTAGAGGAAATGCTTCCAATCCATAGAGAGGATCTCCTTCCGCAGAAAATCTGGAGATTTGATTTCACCCCGTCAAGACCTTGCCGAATGACGATTCTATGCCGCGGAAGACTTCTTATCCGCATTGCCCCACTTTTGTTTCATCTCTGCCAAATAGAGAGGGTTGCCGTCAGGATCCTCGAAGTTGGCGAAAAACAGTTGGTCGTCGTCCCTAATGGGTCCTATAAAGTTCACGCCTTTTGATTTCAATTCATCTACCACTTTTTGGATGGGTTCGGTCACCGACACGCCGAGTTGCATGGAGCCTTTGACACCGGCGGGATTTTCCTTAGAGGCGGGGTGCAAGCCTATAGTCATGCCGTCTGCGGACTTGAGCTGAGCCCAGTGCTCGCCAAATCGAAAAATGATTTCCAGGCCCATAATCTCGGAATAAAACTTCACGGCTCTATCCATGTTGGAAACAAATATGGTGACGACCATGGGAAGCTCCTTTTGGTGAAAAGGATGGTTGCGGGCCGCGGCCCGAACTGGTGCGCGAGTCTAGTGGCGGCAGAAGCTGGAGGCAAGTACCACTTTTCGGGGGATGAGGTAACCTAGTGCTGTTTCGTATAAAATGAAACCCATGGCCCGGCGTACACCACATTACGGGGATTTCGGGATCGTTCTCGACAGGAATTCGGGAATCCCGTTGCATCAGCAACTATGCGCCGCACTGCGGAAGTCAATCGCCGAGGGAATCATTTGCAAAGGCACACGGCTGCCATCTTCAAGAGCGCTCGGAGCCTTGCTTGAAGTGTCTCGAAATACGGTGCTGGCCGCGTACGATGAATTGCTCGCGGAGGGGATGTTGTATTCGCGACGAGGGTCGGGCACCAGCATCGGCAATTCGGCGAATGGATCCAAGGACGTTATTGTCAACGCCCGGACACCGCGCGAATGGCATATGGGCGCAGCCCTTCCAGGGCGACGCCTGGAGTGGGCTGAAATATTGTTCGCATCACAGTATCCGCTTCGCCGCGCGCGCTTCTGCGATCCCGACGGGAATGGGCTCTACCTCTACGATTCTCGCGCGCAAGCCTAGCGGATCCCCCTGATCCATTGCTAAGCGTACTTGAAAAAGCCACGGCCTGATTTTCGTCCCAGCCAGCCTGCGGCAACCAGCTTCCGCAACAACGGGCACGCGCGATACTTGGAGTCGCCGAAACCTCGATAGAGCACATCAAGGATGTCCACGCAGACATCGAGGCCGATGAAGTCGGCTAGCTCGAGAGGACCCATAGGATGGTTCATGCCGAGCTTCATCACCATGTCCACGGCTTCCGGAGTGGCGACACCTTCCATCACGCAGAAGGCGGCTTCGTTGATCATCGGCATCAGAACGCGATTGCTGACAAAGCCCGGAGCGTCGTTCGCAGCGACGGGCTTCTTCTCGAGCTTCTCGCACAGCGCGATCGTGGTCGAAAAGGTTGCGTCGCTGGTTTGGATGGCACGGATGACCTCCACCAGTGTCATAACCGGGACAGGATTCATGAAATGCATGCCGATGAATTGCTCGGGGCGCTTGGTGGCCGCTGCAAGGGTGGTGACAGAGATGGATGAAGTGTTCGAGGCGAGGATCACGCCCGGGCGCAGTACCGCATCAGCCTCACGCAGAACAGAGAGTTTCAGGTCAAGACGCTCTGGTA
>DATNHU010000096.1:0-2463 GCA_035604795.1 Candidatus Limnocylindrales bacterium | reverse complement strand
TCCAATATTCAGCTCCTTGCAAACCGGGAAGAGTTTATCTTCCGGCGATTGATCGAAAATGTTGTAAATCACCTGCACCGCATCCACCAAACCGGTGCGCAATGCCCGGATGCCGTTCTCCGGTTCCCAGCGGTTCAGGCTCAATCCAAATGCGCGGATCAACCCCTCGCCTTTCAGTTTTTCCACTGTCTTTCTGAAGTCCGGCTCCTTCGCCCATCTATCATCCCAAACATGAAATTGCAGCAGGTCAATCGAATCCACGCCCAACTTGTCGCGAATCAGCTCCACGTGTTTGAAGACATGTTTACCCGGAAAAACGTAAGCATAGCTATCTTGTGGAGAGGCGGGCCACTTTCGGTTCATCGGCGGAATTTTTGACGCGGCATATAGGTGGGACGAAAATCCCGCAGCGGCCTTCTGCCGTTTGCCGAAATTTCGCGCCAACAATTCGCCCAACAGGGCATCGCTCTTTCCGTCGCCGTAGGCCCACGCCGTGTCAAAAAAATTGCAGCCCAGGCTGGAAGAAAGCTGCAGCGCCTCGCGCGACATTTCGTCTTCGGATCCCGACCACCCGCTCATTCCCCACAGTCCGTGGCCGATTTCGCTGACGTCAAATCCCGTGCGCCCGAGTTTTCTATATTTCATAAACTCACCTCTAGAATCCTTTTCATTTCAGCTGGCATCTTGAAAAACTGGTTCCCTGCAAACGAAAACTGTACCATTGGCCTCGTCCGGGGGACAAAGATTCGACCATGACTCCAGAAGAGTTTCGGAAATACGGCCACCAGCTCATCGATTGGGTCGCGGACTATCGCGCCCGCATTGCCGACCTGCCTGTGATGGCGCAGACCAAGCCCGGCGAAATCCGTGCCCAACTTCCTTCAAAGCCGCCCGACGCGCCCGAATCCTTTGAGGAAATCTTCAAGGACCTCGATCGAATCATCCTGCCGGGGCTTTCCCACTGGCAACATCCGCGCTTCTTCGGGTATTTTCCCGCGAACAGTTCGCTTGCCAGCGTGCTCGGGGATTATCTCAGCACCGGTCTCGGCGTTCTGGGACTTTCCTGGCAATCGAGCCCCGCCCTCACGGAAGTCGAGGAGGTCACGACCGACTGGGTGCGTCAGATGCTGGGACTCTCCGAAGCGTGGAGCGGAGTGATTCAGGATACAGCTTCAACCAGCACGTTGATCGCGCTGATTTGCGCGCGTGAACGGACCACCGATTATGGCCTCAGCGGCGGCGGACTCCAATCCGAAGCGCATCCACTAAGCGTCTACGTTTCCGCGCACAGCCACAGTTCGGTGGAAAAAGCGGCGCTGCTTGCGGGCTTCGGGCGCAAAAATGTCCGCGTGGTCCCTCACGACACGGAGTACGCGATGCGGCCCGCCATGCTTGCCGAAATGGTTCGCAACGACACCGCCGCGGGTATGAAGCCTTGCGCTGTAGTTGCCACCACGGGCACAACGACAACCACGGCCTTCGATCCAATTGGGGCCATCGCTGAGGTGGCCCGCAAGCACAATCTCTGGCTGCATGTGGATTCGGCGATGGCTGGCTCGGCCATGATATTGCCGGAATTCCGCCCGCCGTGGCAGGGAATTGAATCCGCCGACTCGCTGGTGGCCAATCCCCATAAATGGCTGGCGGTGGCCATGGATTGCTCCATTTATTATGTGCGTGACCCATTGCATTTGGTGCGGGTGATGTCCACCAATCCCAGTTATTTGCGGTCGGCCGTGGACGAGCAAGTTAAGAATCTGCGCGATTGGGGAATTCCGCTAGGGCGGCGCTTTCGCGCGCTCAAGCTCTGGTGCCAAATTCGTGAGCAGGGAGTAGCGGCACTGCAAGCGCGTCTTCGCCGGGACATTGCCAACGCCAAGTGGCTCGCGGATGAGATTGCCGGCACGCTGAATTGGCGGGTGCTCAATGCCGTGCGCTTGCAAACACTTTGCGTGCGCCACGAACCCACGGGAATTGCGGGCGATGCGCTCGACGATCACACGCTGGCGTGGTGCGACCGCATCAATCACTCGGGAGTTGCTTATTTAACGCCAGCGATGCTCGATGGCCACTGGATGGTGCGCGTTTCTGTTGGAGCAGAAACGACCGAGCGCAAGCACGTTGCTGAACTTTGGGCCGCGATGCGCCGGGAAGCAGAGCGCGGCTAAACGCTGCTTCTAATGCCCCGCAGCTGGCTGAGGAATTTTCTTCGTACCGGCGAATTCCGCGTCCGTATCCAGAATGTTGCGCTTTGAGAAATTGTTGAACGCGCCCCATTCGCCGTAGTTTTCTTTCATCCTGGGCAGCAGGTATTCCACCAGAGCATCGCCCGTTTTTCCCGCGGCGCGTCCTTCGGTGACGTATTGCCTCAAGTCGACCAGGTATCCTCGGAACGCCGTCACATCATCCGCCGTGCCCACATCGCCGTGACCTGAAACAAACGCCGCAGCGGGATGCGCCTGA
>DATNHU010000095.1:0-3709 GCA_035604795.1 Candidatus Limnocylindrales bacterium | reverse complement strand
GAGAGGAGAGTTGCTGGTATTGCGCGAAGATATCGGCCGCCACAATGCTGTGGACAAAGTAATCGGATGGGCGCTGCTCGCGGGCCGCTTGCCTCTGAGTGATTGCGTGCTTATGGTCAGCGGACGCGGCGGTTTCGAGATTATTCAGAAGGCGATCGTCGCAGGGATTCCGGTTGTGGCGAGCGTTTCCGCCCCGTCGAGTCTGGCCGTAGAGCTTGCCCGCAGAATGCACTTAACTCTGGTGGGTTTTTTGCGCGGACGGCGATTTGTAATTTATTCAGGGGAAGAAAGATTGCAGGTCATGCATTAATCCTCAAAGTGCGCCCGAGCCTCTTGATAGTCCTGCGGAGTATTCATGTTGCGGAAAAGATTCCCATCCGGTGAAAACGGACGCCACTCGCTTTCCGAAATATGTTCAACATTTAATCCCGCAAATGCGTGGGTAACCTTCCGCACCCCACGGTCCAGCGCCATCGCAATCGCCGTCGCACACGAGGCGCGATAGACGGCGCACAATGGCTCAAGACCTTGTGCTGTCTCAGGAATGACAATGTCCACAGATTCGCCTGATGCTTTGCCCACTGGTGATGTCGTTGCGCGGCCGAGCAGCCAGGCAAGCCAATCGCCGGTGAGATAGGGCAAGTCGCACGCGAGAATGATCGTCCATGGTTGTCTCGCGGATGCGAGTGCCGTCGCAATTGCTCCGAGCGGCCCCGCGTTCGGCCACTTGTCAGCGAGGATGGGATAGCCGCAGTTGCCATAAAGTTGCGGATCACCCACGAGGGCAATTCCAGCAACCAGCGACTTGACCAACTCCACGGTGCGAAACAGGAGTGGCTTTCCCCCTATTTCGAGCAGAACCTTATCGCGGCCCATGCGGGAGCTTTTCCCGCCAACCAGGATGAAGGCCTCAAATAGGGGGAATTGCGGCATCGTGCTGTTCAGTTTTACTGCGCCGGAAGCTTGCCGATTTCGGCGCGGGCCTGGAGTACCCGGAGTATGGAGTCGCGGCTGACCATTCCGATCACGTGCGGCTCTGGCAGGGTCTGCAGGACGGGCATCTGGTTGACGTCCTCGGTTTGCATGCGGTCGAGGACGTGCAGGACCGGTTCTTCGGGCATGGCCCAGCGCACGCGGTCGAGCGGCAGCATGGCCGCCTGGACGCTGGTGGAATGCCATTCATCGCGTGGGACCTGATTGAGGGCGTGAACGGTCATCAGGCCGTGAAGCTGGCCGCCGGTAGCGACCAAGTGGCAACGGCGTCCAGTGCGAAGGACTTCGTGACTGTATTCCTCCAAAGAGATGTCGCGGGTGATAGAAGATAAATCGAGGCTCATTACGTCGGTGGCGCACAATCCTTCGAGGGCTTCGCGGATGGCGACTTGTGAGTAGCTATCCTGCGCTGCCGTGAGCAGGAACCAGCCGATGAAGGCATACCAGAGACCGGAGACCACATCGATCTTCATGGCGACATAAGCGGCCACCAGAATAACTGCATATGCCAAGACCTTGCCGCTGCGCGAAGCAATGCGTGAGGCCCGCGTAAAGCTCCCTGTGATTGCCCAGGTCGCGGCTCGCAGGATACGCCCTCCATCAAGAGGGAATCCGGGAGCGAGGTTGAACGCGCCCAGGTAAAAGTTCATTTGAGCAAGCCACACCGCCAGGGCATTCAACATTTCATTGCCCGAAGCAACGCGCCCGAGCTCCCAGAATGCACCGGCAAGAAGGAAGCTTACAATGGGCCCGGCGATGGCGATATTGAATTCCTGCGATGGCCGTTCGGGTTCGCGCCCTATGCGGGCCAAACCGCCGAAAACGAAGAGCGTGATGCTGACAACAGGAATCTTGTAATGGAGGGCGACGGAACTGTGACCCAGTTCATGAAGCACCACCGAAGCGAAGAAGAGCAGGCTGGTCAGGAGACCAACCGCCCAGTACTGCGAGGATGTCCATGCCGGGTGCTCGCCACCGAACTGAGCAGCGAGTGAGGGAGTGATGAGCAAGAAAATGATGAACCAGCTGGCGTGGAGGAAGATGGGGATGCCCATGATCCGTCCAATTTTTAGGCCGGAGCCACGGGGAATGGGAGTGATTGGCACGCCGGTATTATAACCGGGTCGCGTGGGTGGTGCGGCTAATCAAGGCCAGGCCGCGTTTGGAATTGAGTCAAAGGCTCCAGCCCTGCAAGGCGGGCTGGGCTACAAAACCAATGAATACGATTCACCACATTGTGTGCGGCGCGCCACATTGGCCTTGAATGAAATTTGAATAAACCCCCAATAAACAGTGGATTTTGCAATGGCGCGCAGCGTGCCAATGGGATTGGTGTTGCAGGGTTGAGGTGACGCAAATGGAAACGCTGATGGCAGTTGCCGCGAAAATCGAGATTCTGATGGCATCGATTGCAGTCGCGCTCTTGATAACGACGGTAGCCCTTCGGGGGATGTTCCGGGCGGTGCGGGCGGCCGGGGCGGGAGCACCACAAGCTGTTCGCGCGCGCCAAGACGCGCTTCAGGCGTGCACGGGTAGGCAGGAGATGACGCTCGCGCCAGTCAGGGCCGGGCAAGGGCAAGTTTCGCTTAGCGCTCGATAAGCGAAGCAGAGAATCACGGGGGAACGACCATGCTGCTACTGAGATACCTGTTCTTGGCTGCGAGTGTTGCGCTGTTTGGCTCGACCGCAGCTCTGGTTGGCTACGATGTATTTGTTGCACTTCAGCTCCAGCGGCTACTGGGAAGGGTGAAATCGCCGGAGGATGCGACTCAAAGCCTTTTCTCCTCGCCCGAGTCGGCCAGCTCCACCGGATCAGCGGGCCGGCTGATCCGGTGGCGGCTCGGGGCGAAATTGGCAGGTTTGGCACTCGTGGCGCTGCTTCTGGGAGAAAGCATCGAAGTGGTGCCGGACGGCAATGCGGGCATACGCATCAGCCAAGTTTCCGGAGTGCGGCCAGGCACACTTTATCCCGGCGTGCATCTGGTGTTGCCGATGGTCGAGCACATCGTGTCGTATGAGATCCGCGACCACATTTATGCCACGTCCGCTTCAGCAATGCCGACACCAGCCGCGGCTGCCGGGACCACGGAGCACAAGGCGGAGCTGCTGACGGTACAGGCGCGCGAAGGATTGTCGATGGGGTTGGGCGTGGCGGTGCGCTATCGGCTGGACCCGCAACGACTGGGATACATCCACGCAAATGTGCCGCAACCGGTTGAGGAACAAGTGATCGCGCCGGTGGTGTCCAGCATTTTCCGGGATGTCGCCGCGGGATATGTGGTGCGGGACGTGTTCACCGTGCATCGGGAGGAATTCCAGGCGCGCGCCGCGAAGGCCATCACGGAGCGATTGAGGGCGGATGGAATCGTGGTGAAAGAAGTTGTGCTTCGAGACGTGCAACTGCCCGCTGAATATGCGAAGGGCTTGGAGAGCATGCTGTTGAAGGAGCAGGAAAGCGAACGGATGGTGTTCGAGACAGAAATCAAGCAAAAGGAAGTGAAGATCGCGGAACTGGAGGGCGAGGCGCAGAAGACTCGCGACATCAAGAATGCGGAATCGGCGGCACAGGTGCGCGTGCTACAGGCGAAGGGCGAGGCGGACGCAATGCAGTACACGCTGCCGCTGAAGCAAAAGCAGATCGAGCAGTCGAAGCTGGAGGCCGAGGCCCGGAAGGAAGCCACGATCGAAAACGCCCAGGCCGCGGCTGAATCCAAAG
>DATNHU010000094.1:0-5266 GCA_035604795.1 Candidatus Limnocylindrales bacterium | reverse complement strand
GGCGTGCAAACCGCCCGTGCGCCCAAAAGTCTCCTGCGACGCGCGCGCCAAATCGGGCAATTGGCAAAGCACTTCAGGACGAAGGCGAAATTCACGATTCAACGGACGCATTCCGCGGGCGCGCACGGCATCAATCGAATCTTTGCCGCAAACGCCGCAGCTTGAATTGGATGTAAACCGCCGGCGAAAAAGCGCTGCCGGCGCTTTCGCGCCGCGCGCCAGCTTCACCCGCACAAGATTCTTCGCGCCGCGCGGAATGGATAACTCGCCAAGTTGCGCGCGTTCTTCGATGATTCCTTCCGTCAAGAGGAATCCTGCGGCGAGATCTTCGTCGCATCCGGGTGTTCGCATGGTGACGGCGAGCGGTTTGCGTCCAATCTGGATTTCAAGCGGCTCTTCTCCTGCAAGATAATCTTCTACGCGCCGCGTATTTCCATCGCTCCATTCAACCACTTGAGTGATGGCTACACTGCGTGAGCTTGCCGGGCCACTTCCTTTAATTGCAGGAATCTCTCCTGAAGCTCTCTTGCGGGAGGCCATGGTTAGCCACCGCGGGTGTGCATCTCGAGGTGGGTATCCTGTCGCAGTTTTTCGACGGGGACAAAAATCCCGCGCTCTGCTTGAGCGAGACGCATCTCTGCGCCGCGGTCCGCACGTCCTGTCCATGCGCGCGCGATTTCCGCGGCAACGTCCGCGCGTGAAGCGCCGCCGCGAAGCATTTTCCGCAAATCAGTTCCTTGCTTTGCGTACAGGCAGAGGTACCACAATCCGTCAGCTGTCAACCGGCTGCGATCGCATTTCTTGCAGAACGGCGCGGTGGTGGACGCAATGATTCCGAATACTGTCCCATCGGCCAGACGAAGTCTTTCGGCGGGCGCGCTCGAATCTTCCGTCAACGGTTCGATGCGGCCATAACGCTTCTCAAGCGACGAGAGCATTCCCGAGCGCGAGAAAACTTTTTCCGGCGACCAATCCGTCGCGCCGCCCACATCCATGTACTCGATGAATCGCACTTCCGCTTCTTGTTCGCGGCCATATTCAATTAAATCCGACAGTTCGTCGTCGTTCAGGCCGCGCAGGATCACCGCATCAATTTTCGTCCCGCGGAATCCAGCAGCGCGCGCAGCCTCAATCCCCTCCAGAACTTCTGAGTGCGAATCCTGGCGCACCAGCGCGCGAAATCTCTCCGGCCGTAGTGTGTCAAGGCTGATCGTCAGCCGCCCAAGTCCCGCTTCGCGCAGGGCGGACGCGTGTTCGGCCAACAGAGTGCCGTTCGTGGTCAGTGCGATGTCGCGCAGCGCCGTATTAGCCGCGAGCATACGCACCAGCACCGGCAAATCCCGCCGCAATAGCGGCTCACCGCCCGTGAGCCGGACGCGCGTGACACCCAATTCCGTGAACACGTCAACTAGCTTGTTGATCTCCTCGAAGGTGAGCAGCTCCTCGCGCGGCAACCAGGTGTAATCTTCCAGCGGCATGCAATATTGGCATCGCAGATTGCATCGGTCGGTAACCGACAGCCGCAGATTTGTCAGCGGTCTGCCGAGAGCGTCAGTGAGAGGTCTCCGCGCTTGCGCGGACGAGTTCTCAGATGTGTTCTTCGTCGCCATGGGAAACTTTTATCTTATGTTTGGCCACCTGAATGAGTCAATCGTTTAGGTTTGGGGAAACAAGATCCACGCTAATAAGATGCATGCGGATGCGTTGAAAGTCCTTACCCTTCATCCTGGTACTGTGTTTTGAGTTTGCCGATAACCGCGGGGTCGGCGAGGGTGGTGACGTCTCCAAGGACGCGGCCCTCGGCGATATCGCGCAACAGTCGGCGCATAATTTTTGCGCTGCGCGTTTTGGGCAGCTCACCGCAGAAGAAAATGTCGTCTGGCTTGGCGATGGCGCCGATTTTTGTGGCCACGTGCTGGCGCAACTCTTCTTTCAATTTGTCACTCGGCTGCGCCGTATCCTTCAGCGTGACGAACGCTGAAATTCCCTGCCCCTTTAATTCGTGCGTTCGCCCGATCACAGCGGCTTCCGCCACAAAGGGATGATCCACCAGCGCGCTTTCCACTTCAAATGTGGAAATGCGGTGGCCGGCCACATTCATCACGTCGTCCACGCGCCCGAGGAGCCAGAAATATCCGTCTTCGTCAATCTTGCAACCATCGCCGGTGAAGTAGCGGCCGGGATATCTCGACCAATAATTTTGGACGTACCGCTCAGGGTCGCCGTACACCGTGCGCAGCATGGAGGGCCACGGCTTGGTGATGACAAGATAGCCGCCAGCACCGGGGCCGACTTTGTTTCCCTTCTCGTCCACAACTTCCGCTTCAATCCCCGGAAATGGACGCGTCGCGGAGCCGGGTTTGGTGGCCACAATACCGGGCAGAGGCGTAATCAGGATCATGCCGTTTTCCGTTTGCCACCAGGTGTCCACAATGGGGCAACGCTCTTTTCCGATGTTCACGTGATACCACATCCACGCTTCGGGATTGATGGGTTCGCCGACGGTGCCTAGAAGCCTGAGCGATTTCAGGCTGTATTTCTGCGGCCATTCCGTGCCCCAACGCATGAAGGTACGGATCGCGGTCGGCGCAGTGTAAAGAATGTTCACGCCATACTTGTCCACAATGTTCCAGAAGCGTCCGCGGTCTGGAAAATCAGGCGTGCCTTCATAGAGGAGCGTAGTACAACCATTGGCGAGCGGGCCGTAAACGATGTAAGAGTGGCCGGTGATCCAGCCGATGTCTGCTGTGCACCAGTAGAAATCGTTTTCCTTAATGTCAAAGATGTAGCGATGGGTGGTGCTCGCTCCAACTAAGTAGCCCGCGGTGGTATGCACGACTCCTTTTGGTTTGCCTGTGGTGCCGCTGGTGTAGAGGATGAAGAGCATGTCCTCGGCATCCATGGGCTCAGCGGCGCAAACATCAGAGGCGCCAGCGATGGCGTCGTGCCACCAGATATCGCGGCCGGGCTTCATCGGCGCGGCCGCGGCCGGCGCCAGTTTGGCGACGCGCTCAACGACAATCACGTTCGTGATGCTCGGCGTGTGAGCGAGCGCGTCATCGGCGCTGGCTTTTAGCGGGACCACGGCTCCGCGGCGCCAGGCGCCATCGGCGGTGACCAGAACTTTTGCCTGCGCATCATTGATGCGTTCGCGCAGGGCTTCCGCGGAAAAGCCGCCGAAGATTACTCCGTGGACGGCCCCGATCTTCGCGCAGGCCAGCATGGTGATGGGCAGCTCGGGAATCATGCCCATGTAAATGGCGACGCGGTCGCCCTTCTTGATGCCGAGCGACTTGAGAACATTCGCGAACTTGTTTACCTCGCGCTGGAGCATGCCGAAAGTGAAGATGCGCGAATCGCCGGGCTCGCCTTCCCAAACCAAGGCCGCTTTGTTGCGGCGCGCGGAAGCGGCGTGGCGATCCACACAGTTGTGGGCGATGTTGATCTTGCCGCCGACAAACCATTTGGCCCAGGGCGCGTTCCACTCAAGAGTTTTCTGCCAGGTGGCGAACCAATCGAGCTTGCGGGCTTCTTCCTCCCAGAAGGCTTCGGGGTTTTTGCGGGCGCGCTCGTAGATTTCCGGGTCGCTGGCGACGGCGTGCTTGCGAAACTCTTCCGGCGGCGGGAAGAGGCGATTTTCCTGCAGCAGCGCGTCCAGGCGATTTTCTTTGAGGTCTGACATTGCGCAGCTCCGTGTTTGGGATGCAGCGGTTCGCGCTCGACATAGGGCACCAGCCGTGGCAAGCGCAGCTAGCCTAACAGATTAGCTATTCTACGTTGCAGTTCTGTGAAGCCCAACAGGAACCGGCGGCGTTGGTTACTTGCTTGAAAATCTGCGGAATTCCTTTTTGGTGGCCCCCCCTCCCCCATCATTTTGATATGAATATCAAAACAAAGGGGTTGCGGACCACAATCGTCCAATGAATATCAATCCAAAGGACTTACTGGACCCGTTCAGAAACTGCTGACTCTAAATGAGTTATAGGCTGTAAACCTTCTTCCGTAACTGTGATGCACGCTCCAATCGCTCGCGAACGAAACCGTCAGGCCGAAGTTACGATCCAGAGTAGCGCAGAGTAAATCATCACGAAAATATCATGTACGACAACAGAGAGAAATATTTATTGCGGAGGAATACGCTGGAGTGTTCGAAACAAAAGTCAAAATCCGCGCGAGATCACTCCATGAGGATGCAGCTCTCTTCTAACCCGCAACAAACTGAACACCGCCGCCTAAACGGGCGTGAAGTTCAATAGAAGAAGTTTCTACCTACCATCAAACAGCTATACGATACATGGAAAGTATGGGATAAGTCATACGGCCAGTGTTCCTTACCCGAGCCGGGGCAATGATGAATTCCAATTCAAACAGTTTCCTCAAGTTGACTTCATTTTTAGTTGTAGCGCTAGGAGTGACGCTCTCTTTGGCGGCCGCGGCGGGCCTGGATGGCACAACCGCGAGGGCGAGCTCCACATTGATGTCGGGTGCAGGCGCGCGCGCAGCGGGTCAATCCCAAACGATCGTCAAGACGAGTTCAGGGACTTTTAAGATCACCGGCGGCCTGAAGTCCGAACCGGAGATTGTACGCATTAGCTACCTACAGGGCGATGTCCGGTTCTCGCGTGGCGATTCAAAGGGTCCGGATTTGACCAAGCCATGGGAACAAGGAGTGGTGAATCTTCCGATCCTGCAGAACTACAGCCTGGCCACAGGAGACGGACGCACTGAAATTGAATTTGAGTATGGGTCCATGCTGTATCTGGCCGAAAACTCGGTGGTCATTTTTGACACGCTGAACACGGTGAACGGTGTGCCGGACACGGACATCGAGCTGATATCAGGAACGGCAACGGTTGCGGCGCATCCCATTCCAAATGAAACATTTGAAGTGAAAACGCCCACGGACAGCGTGAGCTTCCACAACCCTGGGATAATGAGAATAGATAGCTATCTGGATGCCATCGCGCTTACACCCCAACAACCTGCCGGAATCAGCGTGAGTCAAATTTCGGTGGGGGCCACGCAAGCTTCAACTGGAAAAACAATCGCCTATCGGAACGGCACCCCGATTCAACTGGGGGCTTCAGACCAGTCCGGTGCGGCGGCGGATTGGGACGGGTGGGTGGCCGCGCGCGTTGCGCAAAGAGGCGCGGACATAGTTGCGGCGCTGAAGGCTTCGGGGCTTCCTTCATTCATTCCAGGGCTGACGGACATGTATAACGGCGGGACGTTCTTCGCCTGCCCGCCATTCGGAATTTGCTGGGAG
>DATNHU010000093.1:0-13257 GCA_035604795.1 Candidatus Limnocylindrales bacterium | reverse complement strand
ATCGGCCACGATAATATGCCGGACCGATTTCAACTGGTCGCGGCAGGCCATCAGTTTTTCGGCCTGCTCACCCCCTGCGACGAAAACGGCAAGAGCACCGGAGTGGTTCAGGATGTAAATCATCCGCTCCGTGGACTCGCGAAAGTAAATAGGGACATCTACGGCGCCCAGGCCAAGGATGGCGAAATCGGCGATGTGCCATTCAGGGCGATTGGCCGCGAAAAGACCGACACGATCGCCGGGTTTCACGCCGAGCTCGGCCAACGAGCGAGAAAGACCGCCCACACGGCGAAGCATTTCATGAGCGCTGATCGCCTCCCAGCCGTTGGGGCCGCGGAAAAGCTGCGCGCGTGGCTGGTTGTAGCGTTCAACGGTATCGAGGAGGCGGCGCGGGAGAGAGGCGTAGGACATAGAAGTCTCAAGGTTAGCTTGACGGAAGAGGAAACTCAACCGTTGCAATGGAAGGTCAAAGGCGCTGGCTGGAAGGCGGCGCTACAAAAGCAAAATCGCGATAAGATGTCCCGTGAGGCATTGGCCATGACATTAGCACAGACCAAAAGCGATATTGGATATCAGCCGGTGCGTGCGCCTCGCGGCACGCAGATTTCCTGCAAGGGTTGGCAGCAGGAAGCTGCACTGCGGATGCTGATGAACAATCTGGACCCGGAAGTGGCCGAGCGGCCGGAAGATTTGGTGGTTTATGGCGGCACGGGAAAGGCGGCACGCAACTGGGATTGTTTTCGCGCGATCGTGGAATCGCTGCGCGCGCTCGAGAATGACGAGACGTTGATCGTTCAGTCTGGAAAACCTGTCGGCGTTTTTCGAACGCATCCCTACGCGCCGCGCGTTCTGATTGCCAATGCCAATCTGGTGGGCCACTGGGATGACTGGAAACATTTCGAGGAGCTGGACCGCGCCGGCCTGATGATGTACGGGCAAATGACGGCGGGAAGCTGGATTTACATCGGCACGCAGGGAATTTTGCAAGGCACCTATGAAACTTTTGCCTCGGCGGCACGCAAACATTTCGGCGGTGACCTTGCCGGAAAGCTAGTCGTCACCGGCGGCATGGGCGGCATGGGCGGAGCGCAGCCCCTGGCGGCCACGCTGAACGGCGGCGCATTTCTTGGAGTTGAGGTAGATCCCGAGCGGATCAAACGGCGCCTGCGCAGCGGCTATTGCGATGTGATGGTGAACGATCTCGATGAAGCACTGCGCATCCTGAAAAATGCTGTACGCAAGCGCGAACCCGCGTCGGTGGGGCTGGTAGGCAATTGCGCCGATGTGATTCCTGAGCTGGCGAAGCGCGGCGTTGTGCCCGACCTGCTCACCGATCAAACCTCCGCGCACGATCCTCTGAATGGATATATCCCACAGGGGCTAACTTCGGAGCAAGCTACCGAACTTCGCAAGCGCAGCCCCGAGGAATATCGCGATCGTTCGCTCGATTCCATCGCGGCTCATGTTCGCGGGATGCTTGATTTGCAAAAGCTCGGTTCAGTTACGTTCGACTATGGCAATAATATTCGCACTTTCGCATTTGAGCGCGGGGTCACAGACGCTTACGATTTCCCCGGATTTGTGCCCGAATATATCCGTCCGCTTTTCTGCGAAGGGCGCGGCCCATTTCGTTGGGCGGCTCTTTCCGGAGAGCCATCGGATATTCATAGGACCGACCAGCTGGTCCTGGATATGTTTCCGCACGACGAAATCCTAAGTCGCTGGATTCGTCTGGCCCAGAAACGAGTGAAGTTTCAGGGGCTGCCCGCGCGCATTTGTTGGCTGGGCTATGGTGAACGCGACAAATTTGGTCTGGCACTCAACGACCTTGTGGCTCGCGGTGAATTGAAGGCTCCCATCGTAATGGGCCGCGACCATCTGGATTGTGGGTCGGTAGCCTCACCCTATCGTGAAACGGAAAAGATGCGCGATGGCTCAGACGCTGTGGCGGATTGGGCGCTGCTCAATGCCCTGTTGAACACCGCCAGCGGCGCGTCATGGGTCTCCATCCACAATGGCGGCGGCGTGGGTATTGGCTATTCGCAGCACGCCGGCCAGGTAACTGTGGCGGACGGCACCAAGGAAATGGCCGCGCGCATCGAGCGCGTGCTGACCAACGACCCGGGCATCGGCGTGGCGCGCCACGCGGACGCTGGCTATCCCGAAGCGATCTGCTTCGCAAAACAAAAGAACGTCAAGATTCCGATGCCCAACAAGGAGCGGGAATGATCGCTGTTACAGGAGCTACGGGTCACACGGGAAAAGTTGTTGCTGAGTCTCTGCTGGCCGCGGGTGAAAAAGTCCGCGTCATTGGCCGCAATGCCGACAAATTGCAGCCGTTCGTCGCCAAGGGTGCGGAGGCATTCGTAGGCAATGTATTGGACACGGACGCTATGACTCGCGCATTCCAGGGTGTGAACGCGGCTTACGTCATGATCCCGCCAGACCTGAAGCAACCCAAGATGCGCGCGTACATGGACGACGTAACGGAGTCGCTCGGCAATGCGCTGGAAAAGGCTCTGGTGAAATATGCCGTATCGCTCAGCAGCGTGGGTGCGCAACTGTCGGAAGGCGCCGGACCCGTAAGCGGGCTGCACGGTTTTGAAGCCCGCCTGAATCGCACGATAGGACTAAACGTCCTGCACTTGCGCGCCGGATATTTCATGGAAAACACGCTGATGTGTGTGCAGGTGTACAAAACTATGGGATTTTATGCGGCGTTGTTAAAAGGCGACCTGCCAATTGGCCAGATCGCCAGCTGGGATATTGGCGCCAGAGCGGCTGCGGAGTTGCGCGCTCTGAAATTTAGCGGGCAGAACGTGACGGAACTGCTTGGCCAGCGCGACATTTCCCTGAACGAAGCTGCGAAAATCTTCGGAGCGGCGATAGGCAAGCCCGGGCTTGGATATACACAGGCCCCCGCGATGATGGCGAAACCCGCGTTGATGCAGGCCGGCCTATCGGCGGACGGGGCCGACCAGATGATTGAGATGTCCAAAGCAGATAATGAAGGGCGAATGGTACCGCTCGAAAAGCGCAATGAGAGCAACACGACTCCGACTACGTTTGAGAGTTTTACTGCGGAAGTGTTGGTGCCTGCCTTCAAGGGACAGTCCGCTTCCGCTTAATCAGACATAAGTATTCCACCACAGAGGCGCTCAGTTCGCAAAGGGATTCCGCGGAAGAAAGCAGTTTCAACGTAAGCCTCATTCTCATTAGTGACAGATTATCGTCTGATCTCCCTGATGAGTGATAATGGACCCGCCTTGGGAAACGCAATTTTTATCGCCGGATGCGCTGAATTGCTGACATTGAGCGGAGGTGTGCCGCGCCGCGGGCGCGCGATGAATAACATTGAAATAATTCGCGATGGCGCCCTTCTTGTTGTGGATGGACGCATATTCGCCATCGGCCGGCGGCGTGACATTGCCGGGCACAAAGCTGCCCGCGGGGCGCGCCAACTCGACCTGGGCGGCAGAGTTGTCCTACCCGGGTTTGTGGATTCGCACACGCATCTGGTGTTCCCGAGCAGCCGTGCCGATGAACACGTTCGCCGCTGCGCTGGTGAGACCTATGAGGAAATCGCTCGAGCGGGCGGAGGAATCCTTTCTTCCGTGCGCGGATTGCGGGCCGCAAAACCCGCGCATCTGGAATCGCGCGCCCTGCAATCGTTGCGGCGATTCGCCGAGCACGGCACGACCACTTTGGAGGCCAAGAGCGGATATGGATTGGACACCGCGTCGGAATTGAAGACACTCCGCCTTCACCGCAAGCTGGCCAAGGAGCAGCCTCTCGACATCGTTTCAACATTCATGGGCGCGCACGTTGTTCCTCCAGAATACCGGAAACGGCGCGCGGGCGCGGATGCCTACGTCAAGTTCCTGGCGGAAAAGCTGATTCCGCAAGTGGCCGGCGAAGGGCTGGCAGAATTCTGCGATGTCTTCTGCGATCGCGGAGCGTTCACCGTTCGGCAGGCACGGGCAGTGCTTACCGCAGGCCGGGTGTGCGGCCTGGTCCCACGGATTCACGCCGAGCAGTTGACACATACCGGCGCAGCGAGGCTCGCCGTCGAACTGCGCGCCGCAAGCGCGGATCACCTGGAGTACGTAAACGCCTCCGAAATCCGCGCATTGGCAAGCTCCGAGGTGGTTGCCACTCTGCTGCCCGGCTGCGCAGCGCATCTTGGCCATGCCCGTCACGCCCCAGCGCGGCGACTGATTGAGGCGGGCGCGATCGTCGCACTGGCCACGGACTACAATCCTGGCACCAGCCCAACACTGAGCATGTCCATGGTCCTTTCGTTGGCGACGAGCCAGCTCCGGATGACGCCCGCAGAGGCGATTACTGCCTCGACCATCAACGCCGCCTATTCCCTCGGGCGGCAGGATCGCATCGGAAGCCTTGAAGTTGGCAAGTTAGCTGATTTGTCAGTGTTCGATGTGGCTGATTACCGCGAAATCCCGTACTATTTTGGGGTGAATCTGTGTGTGCTGACGATAAAGCGCGGCCGGGTGATTTATTCGCGCGCTGGCGTCAACACAATCTGAAGCTCAACTTGGGTGACTATTTGAAATGCGAAAAATAGTCGAGTGCGTGCCGAACTTTTCGGAGGGGCGTGACGTCTCTAAAATAGAGGCCATCATCGCCGCTATGCGCGAAATCCGCGGCGTTGTCATCCTCGACCGCGAATCGGACTCCGACCACAACCGATGCGTAGTGACGCTCGCGGGCGAGCCCGAAATCGTTGCGGAGGCCGTCCTTCGCGGCGTCGGAAAAGCCTGTGAAGTGATTGACCTGACCAAACATTCCGGCGCGCACCCCCGGATCGGCGCAACGGACGTGGTGCCCTTTGTGCCCATCGAGGGAGTTGAAATCGAGGATTGTGTGGCCCTGGCTCGACGCGTGGGCGGCGAGATTTGGGATCGCTTCGGAATTCCGGTCTATTTTTACGAAGCGGCGGCTCAGCGGCCCGACCGCACCAACCTGGAGAATATACGCAAGGGGCAGTTTGAAGGCTTGCGCGACGAGATCCACACCGACCCCAACCGTGTTCCCGATATCGGCGAGCTCAAAGTGCATCCTACGGCAGGAGCGACCGCGGTCGGGGCGCGAAATTTCCTCATCGCCTACAACATCAACCTGAACACATCAGATGTGAAAGTGGCCAACCGAATTGCCAAGGCCATTCGGCATTCCAGTGGGGGCTTGCGCAATGTGAAAGCCATGGGCGTGGACTTGCATTCACGGGGAATGGCGCAGGTCTCGATCAACCTGACCGATTTCGAACAAACGCCACTGCACCGAGTATTCGAATTGGTGAAGCGCGAAGCGGAGCGGTATGGCTGCCGGATTATCGAAAGCGAAATCGTCGGGCTGGTGCCGAAGAAGGCGCTGGAGATTACAGCCGACTTCTACTTGCAACTCGAGGGTTTCAAATCGGAGATGATATTTGAGAATCGCCTGGCAGCTGCCCTGGGAGGCGTTCCGCTGGGAGTATCTGACCGGGGCAGAATTGCTTCCCTAGCCACTCCCCTTCTGGATGCGGTTGCAGCCGCAACGCCAACGCCCGGAGGAGGCTCCGTGGCCGCGTTGGCGGGCGCGCTGGCTGCTGCGTTGGGGGAAATGGTTGCTGGGCTTGCGCGGAAGAAAAAGTCGCACGAGAAGTACGCGGAAGGGCTGACGGCGGCAGTCCAGGAATTGGATAAGGCTGTGCGTGCATTAGCAGGGGACATGGACCGGGACGCGGCAGCTTACGATGGTGTATTGACCGCGTTCCACATGCCCAAGAGTACGCCGAAAGAAGAAGACCAACGGACCATAGCCATCGAACGAGCCCTTCGCGGCGCGGCCGAAGTCCCCATGGATGTGGCCGAGACTTCGCTGTTTCTTTACACGCTGTTGGGGCAACTGGAAGCCATCACTCCCGCGTCTATGAAATCTGACCTGCAAGTCGGGCGGATGATGGCTGCGGCGGCGGCCCACGGAGCCCTGGCAAACGTGGAAATAAATCTAGATTCCATTGGGGATCAAGATTATGTCGCGTCAATGAGGGCGCGATTAAAGGCTGTGCAGACGAGCCTGATTCCGAAGCAGGAAACGCTCGAGGATGTGGATGCTTTTAGTGAGGGGTGAGTCATGAAGGCAGCAATTATCCGCAAAATGGGATTATTTTTGGCGCTGGCAATGGCCGCAACACTTTTGCCGCCCGGCCTTCGCGCAGGGTCGCTCAGTACGGACGTCATCAACATGTTCCCAAGCAATGTGGGCGAATTTGCGTATGCCGACTTGCGACAAGCGCGTCAGTTCCCCTGGTTTGGCCAGCTCAAAGAGCAAATGCTTCCACCAAAATTCCGTCAATTTGAACAGTTCTTGAGTGCGGCGGGAATGGATCCGAATACGCAAGTGGAAGAGCTTACCTGGGCGCTGGTGCCTACGACGATGAGCGCGGGCGGCACAACCACTGCGGTGCCCACAGCCGACCAGATTGTTGGTGTGGCGCTGGGACAGTTTCAGCCTGCGGCTGTCGCGGCATATTTCAAGAATCAGAAATCGGGCAAGGTGGATTATCGCGGTTCCACTCTTTACGCTTTTGGCGGCGGGACGGGTTCCGGTGATTTGTACTTCTTGATGATTGACGCAAACACGGCCGCGTTTGGGGAGCGAAGTCTGTTGGAGGGTTTATTGGAAGTGCGCTTTGGCGCAAAGGAAAGCGTCCTGCACAACAGCGCCATGTACCCACTGATTAACCAAGCCAACGGGAAGGGGATTGTGTGGGCGGTGCTGAATCCCGCGTACACCCGGCTGGCCATGCAACAGCTCGTACCTCAGGCAGCCGAGTTCCAGCAGGCCGCTCCGCTTCTGGCAAAAATCCAGTCACTCACCATCAGCGTGCAATCCACTAGTGGAATTGAAGCGGATTTCAACGCAAATTGTTCAACCGCGGATGACGCGAACAACATGGCGGCGCTGCTTCAGGCAGGCATCATGCTTGGGAAGTACCAGGCCACCAGCCAAAATAACTCAGCGCTGGCGCAGATGTTTGACGGGGCACGCGTGTCGCCCAGCGGAAACGCGCTTTCCGTGAGCATGACTCTCACGAATGCGCAAGTGGTCTCTCTGATTCAAAGCAAGACGTTCTCAATGTAATTGGGGGATTGGCTGCGCGCCGGGAGTTATCGCTTCCTTCGGGGCGCGGCGGCATTTTTCACAAGAATCAGCCGGATAATGCCGCTCTCAGACTCGCGAGATACGCGATCCAACCTGTCACGCAACGCGTGCTGAATTTTCTCCGCTCGTTCCGTCCTGGCGGCAGCCCCGCGAAAGATGAGCACGGCTTCAACACTCCCCGCGGTGGATTCAAGCGACATCGCAATGGAAGCGTTGGCCTGCGGAAGCTGAAGAAACGCCTCGTTGCAGGCGTCTTCGATGGCTGCAACCAGGCTGGCACGCGTGGATTCATCCATACCGGCTGTATCGGCGAAATGATTCACCGCTCCAGCGACTCCCGCCAGCAATCGGGGGTCTCGGGAGAGAGTAAGCTCCACTTTGCCAGTTTCAATCTTTTGCACCGCTCACCACGCTGATTTCGCAGGCCTCGCGGCAATCCGGACAGTAGAATTGCCCGTCCATGCACAGCCGGATGGCATGTTGCCCTTTGCAGATGCAACAATAGCGGTCACACTTACATTCCTGCTCAATCTGATCGCAGACCACACAAACCACTCGCACGGCCGTGCCCGCCTCCTGATTCACTTTATACGACCCGTCCGTTGGCGACAAGCCGCAAGTTGACCTGCCTCGGCTGGATTTGAAACCTGTGGCGCTTTGCGTAATTGCTTGGAACGAAAAGTATTCGGCTGCCTTGACCCGCCGACACAAGGCTGCTATAAACTTCCCTTTGCTTATCTATACGAATCTCGCCTGCAGGATCTCCTGAGGGTATTCGAAAGTGGAGGAAGAATGTCGGTAAACGGATGGGTCTGGTTCATCATGGCTGTCAGCGTCGCCTCGCTCGGAATGGCCTGGATTTTTACTCGCGAGGTGCTGGGCGCGGACACCGGCACGAAGGCGATGCAGGATATCGCTTTAGCCATCAAAGAAGGCGCTGAAGCCTTCCTGAAGCGGCAGTACACCACGATTTACGCGCTGAGCATTTTGCTGGCGGTACTGATCTTCGGATTTTATTTTGCAACCAAAGGGAGCACCCTGGCGTGGAAGATGGTGATTTCGTTCTTTGCCGGCGCCGTCTGTTCAGGAATCGCCGGATTTTCCGGGATGTTCGTGTCCATTCGCGCCAACCTGCGCGCGGCGAGCGCCGCTCGCACCAGCTTGAACCGCGCCATGCAACTGGCGCTGCGCGGCGGCGCGGTTACCGGATTGAGCGTGGTTGCGCTTTCGTTGCTCGGTGTCGGATTGATTTTCCTGGCCTTCGGCGGCATGAGTAATCCGAAGGAGGTTCCCTACCAGATCGTTGGATTTGGATTTGGGGCCAGCTTTGTGGCCCTCTTTGCGCAGCTTGGCGGCGGGATTTATACCAAGGCCGCTGACGTGGGCGCCGATCTGGTCGGCAAGGTCGAAGCGGGCATTCCCGAAGACGATCCCCGGAATCCCGCGGTAATTGCCGACCTGGTTGGCGACAATGTGGGCGACTGCGCGGGGCGCGGCGCGGACCTGTTTGAATCCACGGCGGCTGAAAACATTGGCGCGATGATTCTGGGCGTGGCGCTTTTTGGCCATTTCGGCTTGTACGGAATCTTCTTCCCATTGGTGGCTCGCGCGTTCGGTCTGCTCGCCTCGATCGTGGGCATCTGGACCGTTCGCCTGAAGAACGAAGAGCAAGACCCCATGGCCGCACTCAATCGCGGATACATGATTACTTCGTTGTTGGCCATCGCCGGATTTTATGCCGCCGTTTATTTTCTGCTGAACAACAACCTGTGGTTCTTCGCCGCAGGCGTCATTGGAGTGATCAACAGCTTCGTGTTTGTGTGGATTACGCAGTACTACACTGAATATCGCTACCGTCCCGTCCAGAGCATCGCGAATGCCAGCGTCACCGGCTCCGCGACAAACATCATCACCGGTTTGGCGGTCGGGATGGAATGCACGGCCATGCCGGTCATCGCTATTTCCATCGCGATCTTGGCCTCCTACTATTGCGGCATTCATGCGCTTCCCGGCGTGCGCGGCGCGGGATTGTTCGGCACCGCTATCGCCACCATGGGCATGCTGTCCACGGCCGCCTATATTCTGGCCATGGATACATTCGGTCCCATCACCGATAACGCCGGCGGCATCATCGAAATGTCCGGCGCGCCCGAAGAAGTGCGCAAGCGCACCGACCGGTTGGACTCTGTGGGCAACACCACCAAAGCCTTGACCAAGGGATATGCCATTGGGTCGGCTGCCCTGGCCGCGTTCCTGCTTTTCTCCGCATACCTCGATCAGATTACTGAGCTGATGCAGAAGAAAACCGGGAACATGAACTACGTATTTGAACATGTGGATCTGAGCAAACCCCTGGTCTTCATTGCCGCTCTGATCGGCGCAGCGCTGGTATTCCTTTTCAGCGCCCTGGCCATCAAAGCGGTGGGCAAGGCTGCTTACTCGGTGATCGAAGAAGTTCGCCGCCAATTCCGTGAGAACCCCGGGATCATGGCAGGAACCTCCAAACCGGATTATGGGCAATGCGTGGACATCGTCACCAAGGGCGCGTTGAAGGCCATGGTCGCCCCCGGATTGCTTGCAGTCGTCGTGCCCGTGGCGGTAGGTTTCATCTTTAAGTTCTTCGCCACCCCAGAAGATCCCACCATTGGCGCGGAAGCCGTAGCCGCGGTGTTGATGGTCGGAACCATCGCCGGAATCTTGATGGCCACCTTTATGAACAACGGCGGCGGCGCGTGGGACAACGCCAAGAAATTCATTGAAACGGGACAACTGGGCGGTAAGAAATCGGATGCGCACAAGGCCGCGGTGGTGGGCGATACCGTCGGGGACCCGTTCAAGGATACGGCCGGGCCATCGCTTCATGTGCTCATCAAGCTGCTTTGTACGGTAACATTCGTTATGGCCCCGCTGTTCCTGTAGGTTTGGCCGAGCACCCTTCGGCCGGCCTGTGGAATGATCCGAGCCGGGCGCTAGAGGTAATTTCGTTGAACGCGAATGCTGCCAAGAAACCCGAGCCACCGGCCAAAAAGCCGGAGTTTGAGCGCTCGCTCGCGCGCCTCGAGGAAATTGTCCGCAAGCTTGAGAACACCAACCTCTCCCTCGATGAGGCCATGAAGTTTTTTGAAGAGGGCGTGACACTTTCCCGCGATTGCCAGAAGCAGCTCGAGCAGGCGGAGGGCCGCGTGGAAATCCTGATGAAGAAGGCCGGCGGAGAATTGGCGCCCGAACCTTTTGAGCCCGGCACTGACGAGGAGATTTAAGTGGCTTCCGGCGCATTCGGTGCCCAGGCCGCTTCCCGCCTCACCATGACGGTCCCCGACTTTTTCGACGACAACCATCGCCAGATTGAAGCTGCGCTGGAGCGGCTTCTGCCCCCTGCCGAAGCGCAGCCGCCCACCATTCATCAGGCCGTGCGCTACAGCGTGTTTGCGGGCGGCAAGCGCCTCCGCCCCATGTTGTGCCTGGAAGCCTCGCGCATTTTTTCTGCGGACGTGAGCGCTGCGCTTGACGCGGGCTCCTCGCTCGAATTCATCCACACCTATTCGCTGATTCACGATGACCTGCCCGCGCTCGATAACGACGATCTGCGCCGCGGCAAGCCCACTTGCCATAAAAAGTTCAACGAAGCGACCGCCATACTTGCGGGAGACGCATTGCTTACGCTGGCCTTCGAGACGCTTTCCAAACTCGCCCTCGATCCGGCGCGATGTGTCCAAGTGATTCGGGAAGTTGCCGGCGCGGCGGGCACACGCGGCGGCATGGTTGGCGGACAGGTCGCGGACATAGAGGCCGAACGCAAACCCGTCACCGCTGAAATGCTTTCCTACATTCACCGCTCGAAGACAGCTGCGCTTATCCGCGGCTCCGTTGTGGCCGGAGCAATCTGCGGCGGCGCCAACCACGAAGATGTCGAGCGGCTACGCCGCTTCGGCGACAACATCGGCTGGGCCTTCCAGGTGGTGGACGATATTCTCGATGTCGAGGAATCTTCGGCTGCGCTGGGCAAGACAGCGGGCAAGGATCAAGCGCAGCAGAAGGCCACCTATCCAGCGTTATTCGGTCTGCCGAAATCGCATGAATTTGCCAAGGAATTGGCTAATCGTGCGCTCAGCGAGCTCCATCCCTTCGGCGACCGCGCCTTGCGCCTCCGTGAATTGGCCGAATTCCTGGTCCTCCGCCGCGCCTGAGTTTTCGCTCGCGCATCCATCTTCCGCCGCTTGCCCAATGACACCCAAACCTCAAAAATCCAAGGTCATCAAACAGCGACTCGACCTAATTCTGGTCGAGCGCGGCCTGGCCGAGTCCCGCCAAAAAGCTCAGGCCATGCTCTTGGCCGGAGAAGTCCGCGTAAACGGCCAGCGCCACGAAAAACCCGGTGAGCGCTTCCCCACCGATGTATCCATTGAAATCACGGGCGGGCAACAGCGGTACGTCAGCCGGGGTGGATTCAAACTCGAAGGTGCACTCCATGATTTTGGCGTGGATCCCGCCGGAAAAATCTGCCTCGATGTTGGTTCATCCACGGGCGGTTTCACTGATTGCCTTCTTCAGCACGGCGCCGCATACGTTTTTGCCGTAGACGTCACCTCGGATCAAATGGCCTGGCGGCTCCAACAAGATCCGCGCGTAACTCGCATCCAGCGCAACGCACGCGAGCTTGCGCCCGCGGACCTCATCGTACCCATGCCCACAAAATTGCCCGCACCTCAACTGATCACCGTCGACCTCGCCTTCATATCGGTGGCAAAAGTCTTGCCCGCGGTTGTAACCGCCGCCGCTCCAGCCGCTGAATTTGTGATTCTCATCAAGCCGCAATTCGAGCTCGATCGCCAGGACATCGGCAAAGGCGGGATCGTCCGCGACCCGCAGCTTCACGCACGCGCCGTGAAGCGCATTCGCGACGCAGCCCAGGCCGCTGGCTTGATTGTTCTCGGAGTCCAGCCCAGCCATCTGCCCGGCGCGGAAGGCAACCAGGAATTCTTCCTTCACGCCCGCCGCGCATGATCGCGCCGCACCGGCTGTAATAATTTCTGCTAGAGTACAATTTGAATGGCCATGTACCGCACCGTCGGCATCATCTCGCGCCCGCGCCAGGAAGACGTCGCCGCCGTCGTCCCAAACCTTATTGCTTGGCTCGAGTCTCGCGGCCTGTCCGTCTTGTGCGATAAGGAAACAGGAATATGTCTTCCCGCCGCCGGAAGAGAACGCTCTCGAGAAGAGCTGGCGGCAACTGCCGACCTTCTGGTGGTGCTGGGTGGCGACGGCACATTGCTCGCGGTAGCGCGTTCGCTTGGGGAGCATGACGTTCCCATTCTGCCCGTCAATCTGGGTGGCCTGGGATTCCTCACCAGTGTGAAGCTCGATGAGCTCTACCCCATCTTGGAAGAGGCCCTACAGGGCCGGAGCCGGCTGAGCGAGCGCACCCTGCTCCAAGCAGAGATCATTCGCGACGGCGCCACGGCCGCAACACATCGCGCCCTCAATGACGCGGTGCTGAATAAGGGCGCTCTTTCCCGCATCATTGACCTGGACCTACTCGTAAATGGCGATTTCGTTTCCACCTTTAAAGCCGATGGCCTCATTATCTCTACGCCGACGGGTTCGACCGCTTACTCGCTGGCCGCGGGCGGGCCCATCGTTTATCCGAAAGTGGACGCCTTCATCGTTACGCCTATCTGCCCGCACACGCTGACGAATCGCCCTCTGGTCATCCCTGATTCTTCCCGCATTGAGATCACCTTCCGCTCCGCAGACGAGCCTGTCTATCTGACAATTGATGGCCAGATTGGAGTCAAGCTTCAGCGCGCCGACCATATTTCCGTTTCCAAGGCCCCGCATTCCCTGCGTCTGGTGCGTCCCGCGCGCCACACTTATTTCGAGGTGCTCCGAAACAAGCTCAAGTGGGGCGAGCGCTAGCCTCTCTCTCTCCATTCTCCGATCAACCTCTGCGCCCTCTGTGAAGCTGTGAAAAAACCTCTTTGAAATTTCTTCTTGAAAATTTTGGGAAGGCGTCTATGTTGGGCACATGAGCCAGGAAAACACGACCAGCAAGCAGCGGTTGATTCGCTATGTGAACCGGAAGCAGATGAG